>JALYOB010000314.1 GCA_030857085.1 Acidobacteriota bacterium
AACCCGAGGAACTCCGAGGAACTCTATCCGAACCCGCTCCGTTCATGTCTCGTTCATCTACGCCTCTCATCCGGCAGCACGGCATCACCGTCCATGGTTCCGTCAGCGCGATCCGGGCGCGAAGACGTTCTCGGTGCAGCCGAAGAGAACCCACGTACTCCGAGGAACTCCGAGGAACTCCGAGGAACTCCGAGGAACTCCGAGGTTGCGCACGCCTGTTGCTTTCCAACGACTCACCATGCGCCGGATCGTTCTTGCCTCGCTGCTTGCCCTTGCCTCCATTCGCTGCGCGAGCGATCGCGCGCTCGACGTCGATCAGACTCCGAAGTCGCGGTACACGGGCGACGTCGGGGCCACGCCGGTCGGCGTGATTCCGGAGGCGACGCTGCGCGATACAGCGCGCAATCGCGACATGCTGATGTCGATCGATTATCCGATCGAGGCGGGGCTCCATCCGCTCATCATCTTTTCGCACGCGATCGGCGCGAGCCATCGCGACTACATCCCGCTGACGTCGTTCTGGGCCAGCCAGGGTTACGTGGTCATCAAGCCGTCGCACGTCGATGCGGGGCGGGTGAGCGGCTCGCGCACGGCGCAGAGCGTGATGGAGTCGCAGACTGCGAATGACTGGCGCGAGCGCGTCCGCGATATCACCTTCGTCATCGATTCGCTCGATCAACTCGAGCGCGACTATCCGGAGCTGCAGGGGAAGATCGATCGCGCGCACATCGGTGTCGGCGGCCACGGCTACGGCGCGTTCACGGCCATGCTCGCAGGTGGCGGACGCACGTTTCCCGGCGCCACGACGTACGCCGATCCGCGCATTCAGGCGGTGGTGCTGATGTCGCCTGCCGGACCCGGTCCGTCGCGCGGCCTGTCGAACGAGTCGTTCGCGCAGCTCAACAAGCCGACGCTGTTCATGGTCGCGGAAGACGAGCCGGGCGCGAACGAAACCGAAAACGCCGACTGGCGCCGCCAGGCCTTCGCGCTCGCCCCTGCGGGCGACAAGTGGCTCGTGACGTTGCAGGGCGTAGGGCAGGGCGCCTTCACCGGCCGCATCGACGCCGCCATGCCGAGCATCCAGCGCTCGCCGGTCGTTCCCTCCGGCACCGACCCGAGTAACGGCCCGGTGATCAACCCCACTCCCACGAACACGAGGGAAGAACCCCGCCGCCCCCGCGAAAGCGTCCAGGGCATGCGCCAACGCGGCACCGCCGCCACCGTCAAAGCCCTATCCCTCGCATTCTGGGATACGTATCTGCGCGCAAACGCGGAGGGGAGAACTGCGCTGGAGGGTGCGGGCTCGCGGGGCGGGGTGGTGGTGGAAAAGAAGTAAGGAACGCGCGGCGCGCGTTCGGCTCCGTGTCATCCCGCGCGAAGTCGAGGGATCCCCTTCCGACATGCGACTGCGCGTTCCATCGGCGGGGGAATCCTCGACCGTCTTAGCGGCTCGGAATGACACGAGAGCAATGTCCGATCTCCCGGACCGGCTATCATCACCCTCCCCATGTCCGAGGTCGAAGCCTCCGATCGGTTGCAGCGTAAGCTGACCGAGCAACGTATCCAGGGCGAACAGCTGCGTCTCCTCGGCTCGGCCATTCGCGTGACGGGCGAAGGCATCGCCATCCTCACGCCGGCGGTCGAGGCGGTCGGGCCGCGCATCGCGTTCGTCAATGACGGCTTCTGCGCCATGTACGGACGTCGCGCGGAAGAAATCATCGGGCAGACGCCGCAGATCTTCGGCATCGTCGATCGCCACCAATCGATCTACGACGCGCTCCTGCAGCACGTCTTCGAACATCGCGCATTCGAAGGAGAAGCGACTGCGATTCGCGCGAACGGCACGGAGTTCGAGCTCGACCTGCAGCTCGTGCCCATCGAAGACGGCGGACAGCTCACGCACTGGGTCGCATTTCTGCGCGACGTCACTGCCGCCAAACATCAGGTCTCGTCGCTGCGGCATCAGGCACTGCACGACGCGCTCACCGGCCTGCCGAATCGCGCGGCGCTCTTCGATTCGCTCGAGAACGCGATCAATTTCGCGCGCGACAACGGCTCGATGCTCGCGCTGATGCTCATGGATCTCGATCGCTTCAAGGAAGTGAACGACACCTTCGGCCATCAGTTCGGCGACGCCTTGCTCAAGCAGGTCGCCTTTCGTCTCGAGAACCAGCGCCGCGATCGCGACGTCGTCGCCCGCCTCGGCGGCGATGAATTCGCGGTCGTGCTGCCGAATGCATCCGACGCCCACTCGATCGCGATCACCGCACGCCGTATTCTGAACGCGCTCGAACAGCCGTTCGTCGTCGACGGGCAGGTGCTCGAAGTCGGCGCGAGCATCGGCATCGCCATGTTTCCCGAGCACGGCACCGACGCGCGCACGCTGCTGCGCCGCGCGGACGTGGCGATGTACACGGCAAAGCAGAAGCAGATCGGCTACAGCTTTCACCAGCACGACGGCGAGTCGCGCAGTGCCGAGGAGATGTCGCTCGTGGTCGAGCTGCGGCGGGCGATCGAACGCGATGAGCTCGAGCTGCATTACCAGCCGAAGCTGCATCTGCGCACCGGCATCATGACCCGCTGCGAAGTGCTGATGCGCTGGAACCATCCGCGCCGCGGCCTCCTTTCGCCGGCCGCGTTCATTCCGCTCGCGGAGCGCACGGGCCTCATTCGTCCGATGACCGACTGGCTGCTCGATCGCGCGCTGTCGCAGTGCCGCGAGTGGCAGGACGCGGGCGCGCCGATTCACGTCGCGGTGAACATCTCCGCGAAGAGTCTTCTCGATCAGACGCTGCCGGGAAAAGTGCAGGCGGCGCTCGATCGCTGGGGCGTCGATCCCCGCTTTCTCAAGATCGAGATCACCGAGAGCAGCATCATGGCCGATCCCGCGCACGCGCTGGCGATCCTCTCGATGCTGCAGTCGATGGGCGTGCGTCTGTCGGTCGACGATTTCGGTACCGGCTATTCGTCGCTCACGCATCTGCGCGAGTTGCCGATCGACGAGATCAAGGTCGACAAGTCGTTCGTGATGGGGATGACCTCGAGCGACGCCGACGCCGCCATCGTCCGCACGGTCATCGACCTCGGCCACAATCTCGGGAAACAGGTGTGCGCCGAGGGGGTGGAGGATGAGGAGATGTGGCGCATGCTCGCGCAGCTCGGCTGCGACCTCGCGCAGGGCTACTGGATCGCGCGCCCCATGGCCGCGGCGGACCTAATGCAGTGGCTGGTGAAGACTTCGTGGGGACTTGCGCGCTGAGCGCTTTGGGGCAGTTGCGCGGCCGCTCACCCGGCGCTGACGCGCCACCCTCTCCCCGCATCGCGGGGAGAGGGGCAACAGAGAGATCCTGTTTCCCTTCTCCCCGCGATGCGGGGAGAAGGTGGCCGAAGGCCGGATGAGGGGCGTGCCTCAAAGACCGCCGCGTTCTACTTCTTCGTAGTCACTTTCAGCTTCGCTCGCTTCTCTTTTTCCGTTCGCTCGATGCGGCGAAGCTCGGCGCGGCGCTGGCGGTCGGTGCGCCAGGCGCGTTTCGACGTGGCGATGGATGTATGCGTCAGCGCGAACGGGTCGGGCCACTCCTGCGTGGTGCGGGGAACGGACCCGGACAGCGGCAGCATCGCCGGCAGGAAGCGCCAGGTCGTGCCGAGCGCGCGGAACTCGATGGCGCCGTCATGGATGTGCAGCTTGCGGCCGTCGTCGTCGGGGTTGTAGGTCGTCGAAAAAATGCGCATGAGGCTGCCGCGCGAGTAATCGGGCGGATCGCTCTTCTGCGGCTGCTGCTCCTGCGCAACCGCGCTCGCGGCAAGGAAACAAAGGGCGAGAAATGTAGCGCCTGCTCTCATCACACTCCTCCGACGAAAGAGTATGCAAGGACGTTACACGATTACGAGTACCTCGGAGTTCCTCGGAGGAGAGAAAGCCCGGTTCTTCCCTCCGAGGAACTCCGAGGAACTCCGAGGTACTCCGAGGAACTCCGAGGTACTACTTCAGGTACTTCTCCAGAAACCCCCACATCTCCGCCCTCGAGTCTTTCGCCAGCTTTGTGTCGATGCGGTTGAAGCGATGGCCGCCGGGGGCGTTCTGGTAGATCTTGTATTCGAACTTTTTTCCGGCCGCTTTGAGCGCGGCGATCATGTGTTCGACTTCGAGCACGTTCACGTCTTCGTCGTTGGTGGTGGTGTGGATGAGGAGGGGCGTGCGGAGTTTTTCGGCGTGGAAGACGGGGGAGCGGCGGCGGTACTCCATCACGTTGTCTTCCGGCTGTTTGCCGATGAAGCCTTCGAACGTGTCGCGGTAGCCCTGGCCGCTGTAGCCCATGCGCGCGATGAGGTCGCTCACCGGCACGCCGGCGTACGCGACTTTGTAGTCGTCGGGCCACTGCAGGATGTTCATCAGCGTGTGATAGCCGCCGTGGCTCCAGCCGAAGATACCGACGCGATTGGCGTCGACGAAGGGGAGGTTCTCGATGGCCCAGTTGCGCGCGTCGTGCGTGTCGTCGATCTCGGCCCCGCCGTAGTCGATCTGGTCGTACAGATCGCTCCCGTGGCCGATCGAGCCGCGGTATTCGGGGGAGACGATGACGAAGCCGCGCTCGAGCCCCTCCCGGAAGATGTGCGCGTAATTGGAGGTGAGCCGTCCGTGCACGCCGCCGTGCGCGAAGATCAGCACCGGCGCCTTGCCTTTGAGGTTCTTCGGCGCGAAGACGTAGACGGGGAAGATGATCGGATTGCCGGCGTTGACGTCGGCCGGATTCTTCTCGCGGCGAGGCTTGCTCGAGGCGATCTCGTATTTTTCAATGTTGGCGACGTCGCCGAGGCGGAAATACCAGAGGGCGTCGTCGATCTCGCGCTGCGTGTCGTCGAAGGCTCGATCGTTGCGCTCGCGCTGATTCTGCAGCGCCTTCATCACGTCCGGCTGCTGCTGCTGTTGCGCGGCGGCGGTGGCGGCGAGGAGGAGAATGCCGAGAAGGCGTTTCATGGGAATGAGATTACCATTGCTGTTGCCATGAGCGATGCCACAACCGAACCCACCATCATCACCATCGACCGTGTCGGGCGGGTGGTGATCCCGAAAGAGATCCGCGACCAGGCCGGCATCGAGCCGGGGATGCAGCTGCAGGTGCGCTGCCGCGAAGGACGGATCGAAATCGAAGCGCGGCGGCGGCCGGTGCGCATCGAGAAGCGCGGCCGGTTGCAGGTCGCGGTTGCGGTGGAAACGGGCGAGACGCTCACGCGCGACGCGGTGCGCGCGGCGCAGAAGCGCGCCCGGCGAGGGGACGAGTAGTGCGCAGCCTCGTGGCGACCGATGCGACCGTGATCGTGGCGGCTCTGGTGGCGTGGCACGAGCGGCACGAAGCTGCGACGGCAGCGCTCGAAACGGCGCTCGCGCGCAAAACGCTGGTGATTCCGGCGCCGGCGCTGGTCGAGAGCTATTCGATGCTCACCCTGCTGCCCGCGCAGCACCGGCTCGCGCATGCGGATGCGTTTCATCTGCTGCGGAGCAGCTTCGCCACGGCGAAAGTGGCCGGGCCGCGCACGCGCGATGCGTGGTCGATGCTGCGCAAGTGGTCGGTCGCGCCGATCGGCGGGAACGATGTCGGGGATGCGCTGGTGATCGAAGTCGCGCGCGATGCGGGTGCGAAGACGCTGCTGACGTTCCGACGCGAGGAGCTGGAGAGGTTCGCAGGGCAGGGGATTGAGCTCGTGGAACCGGTGTGATGTGGAGTGCGGCGGCAGAGCCGCCGCTCTCAATCCGGCAGCAGAGCTGCCGGA
>JALYOB010000760.1 GCA_030857085.1 Acidobacteriota bacterium
GTTGTATTCGCACCAGTGTCGCGGAGGCTTGGCCTGCAGACGGGGTCTGGGGCCCGTGGCCCCAGCCGCCGGAGGCTCCTCGTCGTCTATTCGAACTCGAAGCGTACGCGGAGGCGCATGTGGCCGAGAACCGCGCCGAGAATCGCTCCGGTCGTGTTCCAGATCACGTCATTGACGTCGGCGACGCGAGAGGGGAGAAAGTACTGCCACGCCTCGATGGCCAGCGAGAACGAGAAGCCGAGGAGGATCGTGAGCACGTACGTCTGCAGTGTGGGACGCGCGGTCGTGTAGAGCGTGATGAACAGCAACAGCCCCCACGGCAGGAACAGCAGCACGTTCGCGATCATCGGCACGACCAGCACGGCGAGGATGTGCGTCGAGATCGGACGCGATCCGAGGCGATTGGCGAGATAACGGATGTCGTCGAACGGAACCGGATCGAGATTCGCGTAACTCTTCCCCGCCATCCAGACGGTGATGGTCACGATGGCCACCGTCACGATCAGCAGAAGAAAGATCGTGAGCGGCTTTCGGATGACGATCTCGCGCGACACGGCGCGCAGTCTATTGGATCGGCGTGTTGTAGTAGAACATCGCCGTCACCCGCTCGGTCGCGTTGGGGAAATCCTTCGGCAGCGGATTGAGCGGCGAGGACAGCTCGATGCTCTTGCGCGCCGCGAAATCGTAAGGCGGATGTCCCGAGCTCCTGAGCACGGTGATGTCGGTGAGGCGGCCGTCGCGCTGGATCGTGAAGCGGATCGTCGTCACGCCGCCGATGCCGGTGCGAATGAGCTGCGGCATGTTCGCGTACCAGTTCACACGGATGCGGCTGACCATCGACTGCGCGTAATCGCCCCAGTCGTACCACGACGTCTCGAACGAGAGCGGACCCTGCTCGGCCGTGCCCTGCTCTCCGCCGCCCGCGTTGCCGAGGTCGATGCCGGGCTCGGCGCCGACAGGACCTTTCACGGCTTTGATTGCGGAACGCCAGTCGATCGCGCTGCTCGCGGCTGCGGATGCTTTCGTCGCGGCTGCTTTCTGCTCGTGATAGACGAACGTCTCGTTTGCCGCGGCCTGTGCGCGCGCGGCGTCGACGGGTGCAGTCGCGTTGCGCGGAGACGGCGCGGCTTCCATTGCAGCCTGCTGCGGTTGCTGCTGCTGCGCGGCACGCGGCGCGGGCGAGCCCATCGGCGGCGTGTACAGACCGCGGCCATCGCCGGGTCGTGTGGTCGGCTTCTGGTCGGTCGGCTCGGGCATGCTCGCCTTGCGATTCTTGTCCGAGAGCGGCGCCTGGAGCGGCTTCTTGTCGACGGCCGGGCCGGGCGCTTCGACGAATTCGGGGTTCTGTTTGATGAGCTCGACGTAACGGGCGATGGGGACGCTCTTCGCCGCGGGCGCAACGCCGTGCGCGCCGAGGATGAACCAGATGATGAGCGCCGAGTGGAGGATCAAAGAGACGATGACGGCGATGCTCAGGCCGCCAGCCTTCCTCTTTTCCTCTGTGACGACTACGAGATCAATCGGTTCGTCCAAGCGCTGGGTACAAGTGATGACGAGTGTTATTTCTTCCAGGTTTCGCCGGTTTGCGAAGCGTTACACTCGAAGGCATGAGTGAAGTGCCGCCGCTCCCGATCGCACAGCCGCAATTCGATTTCGGAAAACCCTTTTCCTTCGTCTTCGACGATCCCCGCTGGCCCCAGAAGATCGCCCTCGGCGGGCTCTTCTATCTGCTCTCCATGGCCATCATCGGGATCTTTTTCGTATTCGGCTACGTCGCGCGCACGACACGCAACATCATCAGCAACGTGCCGCATCCGATGCCTGAATGGGACGACCTCGGCGACATGTTCAGCGAGGGGCTGCGCCTGTTCGGGATCATGATCGTGTTCGCGCTTCCGATGCTGATGCTTGCCGGCGCGTTCATCGTTCCGGCGATTCTGCTCGATGCGACGAACCACGCGCCGGTGCAATTCGGCGCGACGCTGTTCATGATCCTGGCGGCACTGATCCTCATTCCATTGTGGCTGGCGACCGTCTGCATCATGCCGGCGTCGCTGCTCTTCGCGGTGGTCGAGCGGCGCTTCGGCGCGGCCTTCGAGTTCCGCCGCATCTTCCCGTTCATCCGCACGAACATCGGCAATTACGCGCTCGCATTCGTAGTCGCGATCATCGCCCGCCTGATCGGCGGACTGGGATTCTGGCTGCTCTGCATCGGCGTGTTCTTCACCGGGTTCTGGGCGCTGCTCATCACCGCGCATGCATTCGCGCAGGTGTATCGCATCGCCATTCGTCCGATCACCGTTCCTA
>JALYOB010000315.1 GCA_030857085.1 Acidobacteriota bacterium
GGCTCCTGACGCCCAACGCCCGCGCGCACAGCGCGCGCCTCAGCGCTAATCGACCTTCACTCCCTTCCCCTCCGCCAGCGCGCGCTCGATCACCGCTTCCAGGCGCGCCTCCGCTTTCTCCTCGAGCGTATCCATCTGCTTCTCGAGCTTTTCGAGTTCGCGTTCCACACCTTGCATGCGGTGTTCGATCGCTTCGAGCTCTTCCTCGGCAGCGCGGTGTTTCACTTCCAGCTCGGCGCGTTCGGCTTCGGAGAGGCTTTCGTCATCGAGGCGGCCGGAGATTTTGTCGGCGCGTTTCTCGGCCTCGCGCATCTCCTCCTCGTAGGGACGCATCCGCTCCTCGCCTGCGCGGATGGCGGGGCGCATGGCGTCGGCATCGCGGAAGGCTGCGTCGGCCTCGGCCAGCGTCGCGGCGTCGGTGATCAGGTACCGGGCGCCGGTTCGCTTCACGTAGATGTAGCGCGTGCCGAACCTCGCATCGCGCTGCCGCAGTTCGTTCGTCACGAGGCGGCCGGAGATGCGGATCGTCGACTCGTGCGGGCCGCGCTTGAAGATGTATTCGAAACGCTCTCCTGCGAGCGTGGCGGTGGCGGCGGCGAGGACGAGCGTGAGGGTCGCGAAAACCAGGATTCGGAGGCGCATGTCTCCAGAGACGTGTGCGGGAAGAGAAGGTTAGCGGCGCGCCATTAGAATGGATCGACGTCATGCGCAGACTCGCTCTCCTGCTGCTTCTCGCACTCCCCACGTTCGCGGTCACGGTCGATCGCATCGCGGCGGTGGTGGACCGTCAGGTGCTGACGGTGAGCGAAGTGACGCAGATGGTGACGATCCGTTTTTTCGCGCGCACCGCGCAGAGCGAAGACGAGCATCGCCGCGAAGTGCTCGATGCGCTCATCGCACAGGCACTGCGCTACCGCGACGTCGAACGCTTCGGCGCGCAGGACATCCCGCGCGACACGATCGAAGCGCGTCTCATTGAAATCCAGCATCGCTTCGCATCGGAAGAGGAGTTTCTCGCCGCGGTCGCGCGCGCGGAGCTGACGCTCGACGAAGTGCGCACGCTCGTGAAGCGGCAGCTGCAGGTCGAGGCGTACATCCAGGAACGCTTCGCGCCGCTCGTGTTCATCTCGAACGAAGACGTCACCGAGTACTACCGCGGCGCATGGACCCGACAGCGCCGCGAACGCGGCCTCGCCGTTCCCCCGCTCGAAACGGTGCGCGAAGAAGTGCGCCAGGCGGTGCGCTCGTCACGCCTGCAGGAAGAGATCGGGACGTGGACGTCGCGATTGCGCGCGCGGGCGAATGTGGATGTGTATGCGTGGAGGTAGCGCGCGCGGCGAATGCCGCGCGGGCGTTGGGCTCTGGGCGTTAGGCGTTTGGGGTTTTACGCCTGAAGCGAAGTTTCGGCGCAGCGTGTTGAGTTCTGCCGAATGCGGCCCAGGCGCAGCACCCCAAAAGCCCAACGCCTAACGCCCAACGCCCTCCCCAACCAGCTCCAGAAATTCATCTTCCGTCAACACCGCCACCCCAGCCGCACGCGCCTTCTCCAACTTCGATCCCGCCGCTTCGCCGGCGACGAGATAGCTCGTCTTCGACGACACGGACGACGACGGTTTGCCGCCTTCGCGTTCGATGAGTTTGTGGATCTCGTCGCGGGAGTAGCGGGTGAGCGTGCCCGTCACCACGACCGTTTTGCCGGCGAGGCGGTCGCCGGTGGCGGTGGCGACGTGCGTCGGATTGACGCCGAGTTGCTTCATCAGCTCGATGCGCTCGCGGTTCGCGGGAACGGAGAAATACGACACGATCGAATCGGCGACGATCGGGCCGATCTCGTGAACCTGCACGAGCTCTTCGGCGGTCGCGTTCATCAGCGCCTCGATCGACCGGAAGTGATCGGCGAGGATCTTCGCCACGCGCTCGCCCACCATGCGGATGCCCAATGCGAACACGAGGCGCGAGAGCTCGTTGGTTTTCGATTTCTCGATTTCGTCGATCAGCTTCGCGGCCGACGTCTCGCCCCATCGTTCGAGCGCGGCCACATCTTCGCTGCGCAGCTGATAGAGCGATGCGTAATCGCTGAGGAGACCTTTCTCGATGAAGAGATCGACTGACTTTTCGCCGATGCCTTCGATGTTCATCGCCTTGCGCGCGGCGAAGTGAATGATCGAGCCGCGCATGATCGCGGGGCAGCCCTGATTCACGCAGCGGATCGCGACTTCGCCTTCCACGCGCTGCAGCGGCTCGCCGCATTCGGGACAGGTTTCGGGCGGCACCACCGGCTCCGCGCCGCGCGGCTGGGTCGTATCGACGGCGGTGACTTTCGGGATGATGTCGCCGCCTTTTTCGACCGAGATCGTGTCGCCGACGCGCACGTCGAGTCGCGCCACTTCGTCGAAGTTGTGCAGTGACGCATTGACGACGGTCGTTCCGGCGAGTTGCACCGCGTCGAACATGGCCACGGGCGTGACGGTGCCCGTGCGTCCGACCTGATACCGGATCCTCCGCACGATCGTCTTCGCCGCCTCGGGCGGATATTTGTATGCGACCACCCACCGCGGCGCCTTCGAGGTTGCGCCGAGCTCGAACTGATCGTCGCGGCGATTCACCTTCACGACGATGCCGTCGATCTCGAAATCGAGGTCGTGGCGATGCTCGCGCCACTGCTCAATGAACGCGATCACGTCGTCGAGCGTCGGGCAGAGCGCGCGCTGCGGATTGCTCGGGAGGCCGAGGCGCTCCATCAGTTCGTAGGCGGCCCATTGCGATTCGATCTGGCGGCCGTCGACCGTGACCACGTGATAGACGTACGCGCTGAGGCGCTTCTTCGCGACGAGCTTCGGATCCTTCTGCCGCACCGCTCCCGCCGCCGCGTTGCGCGGATTCGCGAGCTTCTCTTCCTCGTCGAGGTCTTCGTTGATCTTTTCGAAGTCGCGTTTGGAGATGTAGATCTCGCCGCGCACTTCGACGTCGCGCGGCTCGCGGAGTCGTAGCGGCAACGCGCGAACCGTGCGTACGTTCGGCGTGACGTCATCGCCGCGCACGCCGTCGCCGCGCGTCGCGCCGCGCACGAGTTCCCCTTTTTCGTAGCGCAGCGAAATCGAAACGCCGTCGATCTTGAGCTCCGCCTCGTACTCCACGGCTTCGGTGCCGAGCCCGCGCAGCACGCGCTCGTGCCATTCATGCAGCTCGTCGAGCGAGTAGGCGTTCTCGATCGAGAGCATCGGCGGATCGTGCACGACGGTCGGGAAACTCTCGATGAGCGCACCGCCGACGCGTTGCGTGGGCGAGTTGGGATCGAACAGCTCCGGATGCGCAGCCTCGAGCTCCTGCAGCCGGCGCATCTTCTGATCGAACTCGAAGTCGCTGATCTCCGGCGTGCCTTCGTAATACAGGCGATTGTGGTGCTCGAGCTCTTTGCGAAGTTTGGCGATCTCGGACTTCGGACTCATGACGTGCGCGAAAGATACCGCGACCGCTCGACAACGCGTTCGACGAAGCCGAGCGCGCGCAGACGGGCGTCGACGAGCGTGACGAATTCGCGGCGGTTCTTAATGAGATTCAGATTCAGCGCGACGAACCGCATTCCTCGGCGGGTATCAAAGTAGACGATCATCCGATCGCCGCCGATCATCTGTTCGGTCCCGCGCAACGCATCCCAGCGGATCGTGCGCGCGCCGAATTGATGGAGCGGGCGCAGAGTGACCGTCTCCTCGTCGAGTTCCGCGACCGGCCGGCGCGTCCCGAGCCACACCTTCATCCCGCCCAGCCACAGCGTGCCGATGTACACCCAGACGAACGGCTCGCCGATCCAGCCATAGCGGCTGGAGGGGATGGTGATCAGGGCGATGGCGATGGCGGCGCTGATCGCGGCCGCCACGGCGACGATCGAAAAGCCAGCGCGACGCACCCACGGCCGGAATGCGTACACTTTTTTTGCGTCCGGCGTCAGAAACCGCTCAGCACTCATTGCGCGACCACGAACGAAGCCGTACTCTGTTCCTATAGTTACACGCACCAGCCCGGTACGACATTCGCAATTCAGGGAGTCGCAGTAGCAGAGAGATGCCTGTACAGAAGCTCGACGGCACCGGCCGACGGATTCTCGTCATCGATGACGATCTCGCGATTCGCGTGCTTCTGCAGGCTGTTCTCAAGCGGATGAAGTTCGACGTCGAGCTGGCCGAGGATGGCGCGGCCGGGCTCGAGATGATCCAGAGCGATGGCACGTACGACCTCATTCTCCTCGATCTGATGATGCCGCGCCTCAACGGCTACGAGTTCATCGAGGAAATCGGCCAGCGGCATCCGGAACATCGACCGCACATCATCGTCTTCACCGCCGCCGGAAAGCGCGGCGTCGACAAGATCCCGCCGAATTCCGTCTGCAACTCGATCCTCAAGCCGTTCGATCTCGACACGTTCATCGGAATCATCGGCGACTGCCTCAATCGCGCGCATCCGACGAGTACCGGATCTTCCACTCGATCTGCCGGATGATGCCGAGGACGATGGTGGCCTCGCGAGCGTCGAGGTCGGCGCGCGCGACGATGGCGCGCAGATCGTCGTAGATCCGGTCGGGATTGTTCTCGTGCAGAAAGCCCGCTTCGAGTAAGAGCTGCCGCGCGCGCTGGTGCATGCGCTCGATGCTCGCGGCGTCGGGAAGCTCGCGCGCCTGCGGCGCGGGGACGATCGACGAGAGCTCGTAGCAGAAGACGCAGATCGACTGCGCGAGGTTCATCGTCGGGAAGACGTCGTTGGTCGGAATCGCGGCGGTGTGCTGGCAGAGCGCGAGTTCTTCGCGCGTGAGGCCGCTGTCTTCGCGGCCGAAGACGAGTGCGAGCGTCTGGTTCTCGCTCATCGAGGCGAAGCGTTCGCCGAGCGAACGGGCGCTGAACGACACCGGCGAGGTGCGCCCGCGCATGGAGGTCGTGGCGACGGTGAGGTGCGCGTCGGCGATCGCGCCGGCGAGTGTGGGTGCGAAATGCGCGCGCTCGAGCAGATCGTCCGCGCCGCTCGCCCACCAGCTCGAAACGGGAAGAAGGTCAGGATGTTGACCAACGATCCAGAGGTCGTCGAAGCCGAAGTTCTTCATGACGCGCGCCGCCGCGCCGACGTTGCCGGCCTGCTGGGGTTCGACGAGGATGATGCGGAGTTGGGGCATGGCGGTTGGTGCGTGGTTGTCGGTTGTCGGTTGCTGGTTGTCGGGGTCAGTTGACCTGTTGCCGGTTGCCTGTTGCCCCTTCGGTGCTTGCAGGGTTGCGGCTCAGGCGATCATGTCGCGGGAACGGGCAACGGGCAACGGGCAACGGGTCGACGCGTTCACGACGTCACCTCCCGCAGTCCCGCGATCATCGCGTCGATGTCCTCTTCCGTCGTGCGTGGATTCATCATCGTCACGCGCAGGACGCGTTCGCCGCGGAGCACGGTGGTCGTGATCCAGGCGCGGCCGCTGCGGTTGAGCGCTTCGCGGAGATCGGCGGTTTGTTCGTCGGTGAAGCCGCGGCGGCGGAAGCAGAGGATGTTGAGATGCGGCGCATGCACCGGCTCGAAGTCGTCCGATTCTTCGAGTTTGCGATGAAGGTAGCGCGTGAGCTCGGTGACGCGTTCGAGCGCATCGGCAATCCCCTGCGGCCCCTGCGAGCGGAGGACGAGCCAGAGCTTGATCGCGTCGGCGCGCTTCGAACACTGGATGGTCATCTCGCCGATGTTCTCGCTGCCGGCGTTGAACAGGTACGGCGCGTCCGCTTCGAATGCGCGGCGCAGCCAGAT
>JALYOB010000316.1:0-5430 GCA_030857085.1 Acidobacteriota bacterium
GAAGTGGACGTATTCGAAGGTCGAGCTCACCGACCCACCGGCAAAGATCACCGACCGTTTTCCCGAAGATCGCTACACGTTCCTCGGCCGCGACTGGGATGCAGAAGATCCAAGCGTCACGACGATCTCGCAGCAGGAAGGAAAGCTCGACGCGAAAGGGGAGCTGCGCCTGCCGCTCGCGACCGAGAAGACCGCGGGCGCGCCGTTCGAGTACCGGCTCGAAGGCGTAGTCACGGACGTCACGCGCCAGCAGATCGCGGGCCGCGCGAGCATGCGCGTCGATCCGGCGCCGTGGTACATCGGCCTGCGCCGTCCTCCTTACTTTGCAGATGCAGCGAAAGGAATCGACACGGACATCGTGGCCGCCGGTCTCGATGGGCTCGCGGTCGCGGGCGTTACGGTGAAGGTCGCCCTCAAACGCATTCAATGGACGAGCGTCCGCTCCGCCGAAGGTCACGGCTTCTACGATTGGGAAAGCGAACGGAAAGAACTCGCGGCAGGGGAGTGGACGATCACGACCCGCAGCGAGCCCGTGCCGCTGCACGTTCCGCTCACCGAAGGCGGCGAGTATCTGCTGATCGCCCGCGCCGAAGATGTACAGGGCCGCTCGACCACCACTCGCGAGTTTTTCTACGCGGTCGGCGACGGCTACACGGCATGGGCGCGCGAGGATCACAACCGCATCGAGCTCGTGCCGGAGAAGAAGACCTATCGTCCCGGCGAAACCGCTCGCATCATGATCAAGTCGCCGTGGGAAACGGCGACGGCTCTTCTCACGACCGAGCGCGAAGGTGTGCGCACGTGGCAGCCCTTCGAGCTGAAATCGACGCAGCAGACGATCACCGTTCCCATCAGCGAAAAAGAAATCCCGAACGTGTTCGTCTCCGTGCTCCTGGTGAAAGGACGCACGAAGCAGGACGCCGGCGTCGACGGCAGTGATCCCGGCAAGCCCGCCTTCCGCCTCGGATACATCGAGCTCAAAGTCGAAGACGCGTCGAAGCGCCTCAATGTCGACGTGAAAGCGAATCGCGATGAATTTCGTCCTGCGTCGAAAGCGCAGATCGAAGTGACCGTCCGCGACACGGCAGGAAAAGCGTCGCAATCCGAAGTGACGTTGTGGGCTGTCGATTACGGAGTGCTGTCGTTGACCGGATACTCCACTCCGGACGTCCTGCAGTCCATCTATCTCGACAAAGCGCTGCAGGTCTCGAACGAGGACTCGCGCCAGCGCATCGTCAGCCGGCGCGTGCTCACGCCGAAAGGAGCGACCGACGGCGGCGGCGGCGGACGCGATGCCGGACCGGGAACGCTGCGCAAAGACTTTCGCGTGCTCGCGTTCTGGGTGGGCTCGCTGGTCACCGATGCGAAAGGACGCGCGCGAACGGAAGTGACGTTACCCGAGTCGCTGACGACGTATCGCATCATGGCCGTGGCGGGCGACAAGCAGTCGCGCTTCGGCTGGGATCAGGCCGAGATTCGCATCAACAAGCCTCTGATGCTCACGCCCGCGTTCCCCCGCTTCCTCGCCGTCGGCGACAAGGCGCGGTTCGGCGCCGTGGTGCACAACCAGGTGAAAACGGCCGCAAAAGCGACCGTTTCGATCGAGTCGCTCGATCCGTCCATTCTCACCGTCGGCGGCACGCAGACCATCGACGTGACGCCCGGTTCGACGACCGAAGTGCGCTTCGATGCAGTCGCCAACGCAGCAGGCGATGCGCGCGTGCGGATGCGCGTGCAGATGGGCCGCGAGAACGACGCATTCGAAGATGTGATCCCGGTGCGCGTGCTCGTCTCGCCCGAAACGGTGGCCGCGTACGGCGAAGCAAAACCGGATGCGAGCGAAACGCTGGAGATGCCGAAGGACGTCGTGCCCGGCTTCGGCGGATTGCGCGTCGACATGGCCTCGACGGCGATGGTCGGGCTGGCGGAAGGGGCGCGCTATCTCGTCGAATATCCGTACGGCTGCGCGGAACAGCGCGCATCGAAGTCGCTCGCATTGATGCTCGCCGCCGATCTCGGAGAAGCGTTCCAGCTGCCGGGCGTCGAGCCGGCGAAAGCGAAGAGCGCAGTGCAGACGAGCCTCACGGAACTCGGCAAGTTCCAGTGCGGCGACGGCGGCTTCTCCTTCTGGGCGGGCGACTGCACGTCGACTTCGCCGTATCTCACGAGCTGGGTCGTGCACGTGCTGCAGCGCGGACAGAAGATGGGCTACACCGTCAGCGCCGACATGCTCGATCGCGCGTACACATACCTCGACGGCCGTCTCGCGGAAGAGCCGCCGGCGAATGAAGGATGGCGTCCGGCGTACAACGCCTGGCAGGCCTTCACGATCAAGGCGCTGACCGAAGGCGGCCGCAATGCCGACTCGCATTTCAATCGCGTCTACGAGTATCGCGACCGCATGCCGGTGTTCGCGCTGGCGTTCCTCGCTGATGCGTTGCAGGCGAAGAAGGAGACCAGCAGCACACGCGTGACCGATCTGCGCCGCCGCATCAACAACGCGATGCAGGTCGAGGGCGGTCAGGCGCACATAGCCGAGCTGCGCGATCCGTATCTGCTCTGGCTCTGGAGCTCGAACGTCCGCACGACGGCGATCGTTCTCGGCACGTATGTTCGCGGCGGTCAGGATGAAGAGATGGTGAAGCGGATGGTGCGCTGGCTCATGCAGGCGCGCAAAGGCGGACGCTGGGACGACACGCAGGAAAATGCGTGGGCACTCGAGTCGCTCGTCGACTTTTATCAACGCTACGAAAGCGAAACGCCGGATTTTGTGGCGACGCTGATGGCGGGCAACGAGAAGCTGCTCAGCGAATCGTTCCACGGCCGTTCCACCGACGCAAAGTCGCAGCAGTTCTCGATGCAGCAGCTGCTCGCGAAGCGCCCGGCCGGCGACCAGCTGCCGCTGACCTTCCATCGCGAAGGCACGGGCACGCTCTATTACATGCTGCGCCTGCGTTACGCGGCGAACGTGACGCGGCACGCCCCGCTCGATCGCGGCTTCCACATCGAGCGGACGTATTCGATCGAAGGACAGCCGGAGTCGACGAGCTTCAAGGCCGGCGACCTGATCACGATCACGCTGCACATCCGCAACACGAAGGAACGCCGCTTCGTCGCCGTGACCGATCCCATCCCCGCGGGCACGGAACCGGTCGAGACGTGGTTCGCCACCACCGCCCGGGCTCTCGTCGAACAGCAGCAGAACAACGATGAGCGCGCGTCATGGGCGTGGTGGGAACGCGGCGGCTTCGACCACATCGAACGCCACGACGACCGCGTCAACCTCTTCGCCACCCGCCTCGGCGAAGGCGACCACATCTTCACCTACCTCGTGCGGGCGACGACCACCGGCACCTTCATCGCCGCGCCGGCACACGCGGAGGAGATGTATGAGCCGGAGGTGTTCGGACGGACGGGGACGACGGTGGTGGAGGTGAAGTGAACAGGTTGAAGGAATCCGTAGCGAGTGGCGAGTGGCGCGTTGCCCGGGCAGCTACGCCCGGGCGACCACGCCCTGGCCACTCGCTACGCGCCACGCGCTACGCTGTTCAGGAGGCCGCGTGAACGACGAGCGTCATCGTGTCATCCTGAGCCGCGAAGACGGCGAAGGACCTTCCCCGTTGCGACGGAGAATCCCAATGACACTTGGGCCGATCGTCGCAATCGTCGCAATCGTAGCGATCGCGGGATGGATCCGCTTTGCCCCCATCGATCCCGCCCTTCTCTCCCGCCCCCAATCCACCACTGTCCTCGATCGCAACGGCGAGGTCCTGTACGAATCACTCAACGGCGGCGGCACGCGCGGGGAAGCGTTGCGCGCGGATGCATTGCCGCCGCACGTCGTCGACGCCACGCTCGCCGCAGAAGACAAACGTTTCTTCTCCCACTACGGCGTCGATCCCATCGCTATCGCACGCGCGGCGCTGCATGACATCCGCGCGATGCGCGTCGTTGAAGGCGGCTCGACGATCAGCCAGCAGGTCGCGAAGCTTTTGCTCGCATCGAGCAATCGCGGCGTCGTGCAGAAGATGCGCGAGGCGGTGCTGGCGCTGCGGCTCGAACATCGGATGTCGAAGCGGGAGCTGCTCGCGCTCTACCTGAATCGCGCGCCGTACGGCAATCGCATCAGCGGCATCGCGCGCGCGAGCAATGCCTACTTTGGCTGCGCGCCCGCGCAGCTCACCCCCGCGCAGGCGGCGTTTCTCGCAGCGCTGCCGCAGCGTCCGAGCGCGTTCAATCCGCTGCGCGATCCAAACGCCGCGCGCAAACGGCAGCGGCAGATTCTGGCGAAGATGCATCTGAGCGCGGCCTCGCTCGCGACAGCGCGCGCAGAACGCCTGCACTTCACGCAAACCGCCCAGCCGGTGCTGGCGATGCATTTCGTCGAGCGCGTGCTCGCGAACGGCAAGTCCGCACGCGTGCAGACCTCGCTCGACGCGAAACTGCAGCGCGACGTGCAGGGCATCGTCGCCGCACATCGCGCGCTGCTGCTCAAACATGGCGCGCACAGCGTGGCGATCGCGGTGCTCGACAACAGGACAGGCGAGTGGCTCGCGTACGAAGGCTCGGGAGATTACTTCGGCGAGCAGTTCGGCGGCGCAATCGACGGAGTGACCACGCGACGCCAGCCCGGCTCGACGCTCAAGCCGTTCACCTACGCCCTCGCATTCGAGAACGGCGAGTCACCCGCGACGGTGCTCGCCGACGTGCCATCGCATTTCCCCACGGCGGAAGAAGGCATTGTCTACACGCCGAAAAACTACGACGGCCGTTATCGCGGTCCGCTGCGCGTCCGCGCCGCGCTCGCGGGTTCGGAGAACGTTCCGGCGGTGGCAATGTTGTCGAAGCTCGGTCCCGAATCGCTGCTCCGTCTTCTCCGCAACAGCGGCTTCACCCAACTCGACCGCACCGCCGACTACTACGGCCTCGGGCTCACGTTAGGCGACGCGGAAGTGTCGCTCGAGCAGCTGGTGAAGGCGTACGCGACATTCGCGCGCGCCGGCAGATCGGTGCGTCGCGATCAACGGCTCCTCGCGCCGCGCACCGCGTTCTGGATCACCGACATCCTTTCCGACAACAACGCCCGCGAGTACGCATTCGGCAGCGGCGGCTCGCTCGAGTTTCCGTTCCCCGTCGCAGTGAAAACCGGCACGTCGCAGGCCTACCGCGACAACTGGACGATCGGCTACACACGCGATGTGACGGTGGGCGTGTGGGTCGGCAACTTCGATCGCGCGCCGCTGCGCGGCTCGAGCGGCATCACCGGCGCCGCGCCGATCTTCCACGCGGTGATGCTCGCCGCAACGAAACGCGTCCGCGGCGCATTGCCCCTCGGCGACACGACTCCGATCGTCGCACCGCCGCCGGACGTCGAGTCGATCGAGATCTGCGCACTCTCCGGCGCACGTCCGTCGACGTACTGCCCTGCAA
>JALYOB010000316.1:5440-5760 GCA_030857085.1 Acidobacteriota bacterium
CTGCAATCCAGAAAGAGTGGCTGCGCACGAGCGAACCGCCGCGCTTCTGCACATGGCATCACGACGGCGCAATCGCCTGGCCCGCGGAGTATCGCGACTGGGCAAAGTCGGTCGCGCCGACCACGCGCATCGCACACGCACGAACGGAATCGTTCCGCATCACGAACCCTCCGAACGGCGCGACGTATCTCATCGATCCCACATTGCGCATGCAGTTTCAGACGTTGCGCTTGCGCGCAGCGGCGGCAGGGAAGGTGGCGTGGGCGGTCAACGGGCGGCCGGTCGAATCGACCGAGTGGGCGTTGCGACCGGGCGTGCAT
>JALYOB010000317.1 GCA_030857085.1 Acidobacteriota bacterium
GCTCGGTGTAGATCGGCTTGCCGGTCGCGGTGTCGATGCCCGTGAAGTTGAACGGCGAGAAGTTCTGGTTGGCGACGTAACGCGTGACGCCCGTCTCGTCGTCCACCAGCGCGAGCGCGTTGAGCATGTCGCCCGTGAGCATCATGCGCACGGAACGGAAGGCGGGGAGGCCGAGCTCGTAGTGCAGGTCGAGCTGGCGCGTCCACGGCTCAGTGAGTTCGTAGCGCTTCAGCACGCGGCCGTTCGGATCGACGCCGGCATACGTGAGGTACTTGCGGTACTGCTCGTTCGGGTCGCCCGTCCAGGTCGACGCCGCGTTTTTGCGGACGATGACGTTGTTCGGGTTGGCGAGGAAGATCAGGTCGTTCGTGGTCTGCGTGTCGCCGTTGACGTCGTTGCCGAACAGCAGCGAGTACGGACGGCCGGACTGCGCGTTGTAGAACAGGCCGATCGAGTGGGAGAGGAACGCCGTGTTGAAGTTGAGGGTGCCGGCGATGTTCAGGCGATGCTCGGTTTCGAAGGCCGAGCGCGACAGCTCCGGATTGTAGATGTCGCCGGTCGTGTGATGGAAGCGCCACTGCGAGAGCGCGGTCGACGACGTACCGTCGAACGCCGACGTGGCGTCCTGGTGCGTGTACGAGGTCTGCAGCGTGAAGAAGCGGCCGAAGTTCTTGTTGAGCTGCAGCGACTCCATCGTCTGCTGGCCCTTGCTCGTGTTGGTGAGGAAGATCGCCTGCGACAGAGCGGTGCTGGCGCGCTTGTAGACCGGGCGGCCATCGAGCGGGCTGACGCCGTTCGGAATGAAGTTCAGGTTCTGATAGTAGACATCCTGCTGCGTCTTCGACCAGAGGAACTCCGCGGTGGCGCGGATGCCCCACGGCAGCTCACGGTCGTAGCCGAGCGTTGCGCGGAGGAGACGGGGGAGCTGGAAGTCCGGATCGGTGATGTCGGCTTCGAACGCGCCGCCACCCGCCGGGAAGGACGTCGGCTGCTTGAACGGATCGGCATTGAAGACCGGCGTGCAGCTCGGCTTCGCGCAGGTCAGCGAGACCGTGCCGATGCCGGTGCCGGCGTACGAGTTGGAGATCCAGACGTACGGCGTGCGGCCGGCGAACGCGCCGATTCCGCCGCGGAGCTGCTGGCCGGGCGTGATCTGCCAGTTGAAGCCGAGGCGCGGCGACCAGACCACCTGCTCGCTCGCGACCGAGGAGCTATGGACACCGACGGCGTTGAAGATGACCGGGTTCTCTGCCGGCGTGTCGGCGAACTTCGGCTTGTCGGCGCGGAGGCCGAGGGTGAGCGTGACGTTGTGGCCGAGCGTCCACTGATCGTTGACGTAGAGGCCGTACTGCGCCACGTCGAACGTCGTCGGGGAGCGCGGGTCGCCGCCCGTGGCGAACGAGATGAAGTACTGGCTCGGGTTGAGGGCCAGGAAGTCGGCCATCGTCGGGAAGTAATAGTGGCCGTAGAAGCTCGAGAGGAAGAGGTTCTTGAACGTGAAGAACTCGTTGTGCGTACCGACGGTGACCGTGTGCGCACCGTTGAGCCACGTGAGGTTGTCCGTGAACTCGAGGATGTCCTGATCGAGGCCGTTGGCGCCGGAGAACTGCTCGGTGCCTGCCAGGATGTCGGCGTTGCGGGGACCGCTGCCGCCGATCTCGATACCGGGGAAGACCACCGGCACGGCGCGCTGGTCGCGAATGGTCGTGAAGTTCACGAAGCCTTCGTTGAAGACCGTCGCTCCGAACGTCGAGTTGAGCTGTGCGACCGTCGAATTGGTTTCGTCGGCGAACGCGTAGATCGAGCTCGGGAAGCGGAAGCGGTTGCGGTTACGGTCGGAGATGACGTCGTTCGCCGCTTTCACGTAGTTGTGGCGCAGCGTGAGCTGATTCGACGAACCGATGTTCCAGTCGAGGCGGCCGAACAGGTTGTCGCTGTGCGAGGTCTGCGGCAGGTCGCCGAGCGAGCCCGGATCGTAGTTGAAGTGCGACATGAGGAAGTCGCGGACGGTGACGAGATCCGCAGGGTTCTTGTACGAGTTGCTCGGAATCGTCGTGTCGCCCGAGAAGTCGCCCTGTTCCGTACGCTTGTTCTTTTCACCATTGATGAAGAAGAACAGGCGATCGCGGACGATCGGACCGCCGAAACGGCCGCCGTACTGATCCGATCCGAACTCGCGTGCTTCGAGGCTGCGCTCCGGCACGCGGTACTTGCAGGTGGTCGGGTCGAACGCCGCGCCGCCGGTGGCGCAGCGCACGCCGTTCGCGTCGTAGACGTTGATCGAAGTGGTCTCGCCGACGAGCGACGGATTGCGCTTCGAGTAGAACACCGAGCCGTCCCAGTCGTTCGTTCCGGAGCGGGTGACGACGTTGATGCCGCCGCCGGTGAAGCCGCCCTGACGCACGTCATAGGGGGAGACTGCGATCTGAATCTGGTCGAGCGCGTCGAGCGAGATCGGCAGTGCGTTCGCCTGGCCGCCCGGCGTACCCGTGTCGGCGAGACCGAACAGGTCGTTGTTGACCGCGCCGTCGATCGCGATCGAGTTGTAGCGGTTGTTCTTGCCGGCCACGTACAGGCGCGTCGACGAAGCATCCTGCGGGTCGACGTTGACGTACGCGTTGGTGCGGGCGAAGTCCTGGATGTTGCGGTTGACGGTCGGCAGCGACTCGATCTGCTCGCTGGAGACCGCCGAGGTGGCGCCGGTGCGGTTCGGGTTGATGATCTCGTCGGCCGTGGCCGTGACGGTGATCGCTTCGCTGACCGCGGCGAGCTGCAGCGTCACGGGCACTTCGGCCGTCTGGCCGAGGGGCACCATGACGTCGGCGTTCGAGAAGGGGCGGAATCCTTCGAGCGTCGCGGTGACGCGGTAGGGGCCGCCGACGCGAACGTTCGGGATGGTGAATCGGCCGTTGGCGTTGGTGACCGAGTCGTAGCGCGTGCCGGTCGGAACGTGCACCGCTTCCACGGTGACGCCAGGCAACGCTGAGCCGTCCGAACCCATCACCACACCGGCGATCGAGCCGGTGGTGATCTGGGCCTGGGCGGCAAAGGGCGTGAGTGCGAGCAGCACACACGCCACGAACGACAGTAGACGACGGGGAGCTGACATTGGTCCTCCTGACGGATATTGAGTGCTGCTGAATGGCGGATGCTGAAACGGGGTACGGCGAAAATCCGGGCGGCTAGTTTAGTCCAGCCGGTTACGAACGTGGAAAGAACGTGTGCAGTCGATGAGAAATCAAACCGGCGTTCCTCAGAAACTCTTGAGGAACGCCTCGTTCGACGGAAACTTCTGAAGCCGCTCGAGCAGCATTTTCATCGCGGTCATCGGATCGGTTCCCGCGAGTGCGCGACGCAGCGTGTGAATCTTCGGCAGCACCGGCGGAGGAATGAGCTTCTCCTCTTTGCGCGTGCCGGTCTGTCCGATGTTCATGGCCGGGAAGATGCGGCGCTCGAACAAACCGCGGTCGAGCACGATCTCCGTATTGCCGGTTCCCTTGAACTCCTGAAAGATGACTTCATCCATGCGCGAGCCGGTGTCGATCAGCGCCGTGGCGATGATGGTCAGCGAGCCCCAATCCTCGGCATTGCGCGCGGCGCCGAAGAAGCGGCGCGGCTTCTCCATCGTGCGTGCATCGATACCGCCGGAGAGGATCTTGCCGCTGCCGCGCTGCTCGTTGTTGTACGCGCGCGACATACGGGTGATCGAGTCGCAGAGGATGACGACGTCTTTCTTCGTCTCCACGAGGCGGCGTGCGCGCTCGAGGATGATCTCGGCGAGATGAATGTGGCTGTCGGCTGTTTCGTCCGAGCTCGACGCGACGACTTCGCCCTTCGCCACCGAGCGGCGGAAGTCGGTCACTTCCTCCGGCCGCTCGTCGACGAGCAGCACGAACAGGATCACCTCGGGGTGATTCGTGTTGATGCCGTGGGCGATGTCTTTGAGGAGCGTCGTCTTGCCGGCTTTCGGCGGCGCGACGACGAGACAGCGCTGCCCTTTGCCGATCGGCGCGAGCAGGTCGAGCACGCGCGTGGTGAGCCGCTCGGGCTCCGTTTCGAGCTTGAACATCTCGTTCGGATCGATCGAGATGAGCTCGGAGAACGGGCGCCGCGAATCGCGATACTCCTCGAGCGGCAGGTTCTCCACGGTCTCGACGCTCACGAGCTCCAGGCCGTTGCCGGTGCGGCGTGCATTGCCGCCGAGGAGGAGGCCGGGGAGGAGATGCATCCGCTCGATGGTCGAGCGGGGCACGATCGTGTCGCCCGGCTGCGCGTAGTAGTTGTTCGCAGGGTCGACGAGAAGGCCGGAGCCGTTCTGTTTGATGAACAGAACGCCGCTCGAGGTCACGAGCTCGCCCGGAGGCACGTCGATCGGCGGAGCGATGCCGCCGTTCTCCTGCCGCTGCGACGGGCGCTCGCCCTCGCGGCCTCCGCGTCCCCGGCGCGACCGGCGACGGCGTTTGCCGCCGCCTCCCTGTCCGTCCGAGAACTGCGGTCTCTGTGCTTCGTTGCCTGGTGCCGGGCCGTTGCCGTTGCCGACGGGTTGACCCTCGGCGCCCGGGCGGCGTCTGCGGCGACGCCGCTTACGCGGAGTACGGTTGTCTGGTGTCATTCGAACTCGATCAAAAACCTACTGAGCTTTTCACCTGCGAGTCCCGGGAACCGACGACGTGGGCGGAGAATCAAATCTCAAAAACGCCCGGCGGGAATGCCTAACGCGGAGTCGTCGCGCGAGGTGCGGACGTAGTATCGGGAAGTCTTTTCGGAAAAGCAAGCATGACGCGAGGGTGAGGGATGGGCTTCGTTGCACCGCCCCTCATTCGCCCTGCGACGTCATTGATGGTGTTGCCCCTCGCCCTAGGTCTGGGGAGAGGGGCGCGCGAAGCGCCGGGTGAGGGGCCGCGCGCAAAGCCGCTATGCGCAACTCGCAAGTGCAACGCAGTTGTGCCAAAATCACGTCCTCATTCCCCGAACCACAATGGGCCCTCACGTACATGTCTGAAAACATTCTCGTTGTCGAGTACGAGCCCCGTTACACCGACCGCGTCCGTCAGGCATTGACGGGACAGCCGTTCACCGCGACATTCGCCCGCGACGGTGAAGAAGCGATGCGCGCGCTCGACGGCGATCAGCCACGTCTCATCGTGCTGTCGTCCGTGGTCCCGAAGGTGAGCACGACCGATCTGATCCGCGCGATTCGCGGACGCAAGCCGCTGCAGGACACGCCGATTCTCCTCACCGTCTCCGGCTACAACGGCAAGAGCCCCAAAGCAGACGCGCAACGCGTCGGCGCCTCCGACATCCTTCCCAAGCCCTACACCGATGCGGAGTTCTTAGGAAAAGTGCAACAGATGCTGGGCGTCCGCCTCGAAGCACCGGCGGCCGCGCAGTCCGCGCAACTGACTTCGAGTGAAATCTTTGGTGACCTCGTGGATGACGAAAAACCGGTGCGCAAGCCCACCGCGTCGCGCGCAACGGGCGACGTCGACAAGATGCTCGCGGACACGCTCTCGGGCGTGATGCCGCAGAAGAAAACCTCCGCCGGAACGACGGCCGTGCCGAAGCCGCGCACCGCCCCCGGCACGAGTGAACTCGACCGGATGCTGCAGGACACTCTGTCGGGTCTCGAGAAGACCGCTCGCCGGACGCCCACCGCGCCCGGCAACGTGCCGGCACCTGCGCCAGCGCCCGCGCCTGCACCCGCGGCAGCAGCGCCGGTCGCGGCTCCGCGTCCTGCAACGC
>JALYOB010000041.1 GCA_030857085.1 Acidobacteriota bacterium
AGCCGGCGGTGGGCGGGAGACCGGAGAGCGAGAACATGCAGATCGCCAGCGCGAAGCCGTAGAACTTGCGGCGGAAGCCGAGTCCGGCGATGTCTTCGAGCGTGTGCGGGTCGTTCTCGTTCTTGATGAGCATCGACACGACGCCGAACGCGCCGATGTTCATGAGCGCGTAGGTGATCGTGTAGACGGCGACGGCGGCGACGCTGTCGTCACGCACCGTGAGCATGGCGATCATCATGTAGCCGACGTGGGCGATGCCGGAGTAGGCGAGCATGCGCTTCAGATCGCGCTGCACGATGGCCACGGCGTTGCCGACGATCATCGAGAGCACGGCCAGCACCGCCACCATGTTCATCCAGGCCACTTTCGGCAGCACAGGCGCCATGGCGCTGAAGAGGCGCACGAGCGCAATCAGCGTCGCCGCTTTCGGTGCGACCGAGAGCCAGCCCGCGACCGGAGTGGGCGCGCCCTGATAGACGTCGGGAGCCCATGGATGGAACGGCGCGAGCGCGAGCTTGAAGCCGAAGCCCGACATCAGCAGCACGAAGGCGACCGTCAATAACGGCGTGGCTTCATTGCCGGCGAACCAGCGCCCCATGTTCGCGAAATTCGTCGAAGCGGTCGCGCCATAGAACAGCGCGGTTCCATAGAGGATGAAGCCGGTGGCAAACGCGCCCATGAGGAAGTACTTGAGCGAGGCTTCGTTCGAGACCGGCACGCGGCGATGGAAGCCGACCAGGACGAAGATGCAGATCGAGAGGATCTCCAGGCCGAGGATGACCAGCAGGAGGTCGAGCCCCTTGGCCATCATCATCATGCCGACCGTGCCCCACAGAAGGAGCGCATAGAAGCCGCCGTCCTCAATGCCTTCGCGCTCGAGATATTCGCGCGCAAAGAGCGTCGCGAGCATCCCCGCGAGGAGGAAGGTGAGGTCGAAGATCATGGTGATGCCGCTGATCTCGTAGGTGCCGCCAAAGAAGCGGCCGCCCTGCACGAAGAGGTTTTCGGTCCATGCGGCCGCGACGAAAACGATGAGCGTGATCGGCGCGAGCAGCCCTTTCGCGCGCGGCGCAAAGACGTCGAACAGGATGAGGAACATCCCGCCGACGGAGAGGATGAGCTCCGGAAGGATGGCGTTGACCCAGCCGGCTTCGAGAAGTGGATGGAGGGTCATCGGGTCACCTCAATGGAGTTGCCAGTTGCCAGTTGCCTGTTGCCGGAGACGTTCGTGGCGAGTGGCGTGTGGCGTGTTGCCAGGGCGGTGTCGCCTGGGCGGGAAGGCGCTGGCGACTCGCCGCGATGCACTGGCTCGGGAACGGGCAACGGGGAACGGGCAACGCTTTTATCTGCTACCACCGGCGTCCGCGACTCGTTTCCGCCATTCATGGTCACCAGCAGATGTTTCACGCTTGGCTCCATTTTCTTGAGGAAGGTGTTTGGATGCACGCCAATCCACACCATGAAGAAGATGATGGGGACGAGGGCGGCGATCTCGTTCCAGGCGATCTCGGGGACGTTGCGGTTTTCTTCGTTGGTGACCGGACCCCAGAAGACTTTCTGCACGAGCCACAGGAGGTAGATCGCCGCGAGGATGACGCCGGTCGCGGCGAAGGTCGCAGCGACGGGGCTCGCTTTGAACGTGCCGGAGAGAATCAGGAATTCGCCAATGAATCCATTGAGACCGGGCAGGCCGACCGACGACAGGACCGCGATCACGAACAGAATCGTGTAAAGGGGCATGGTGTGGCCGATGCCGCCGTAATCGGCCAGGAGGCGCGTGTGGCGCCGTTCGTAAATCACGCCGACCAGCAGGAAGAGCGCGCCCGTCGAGAGGCCGTGATTCACCATCTGCAGGATCGAACCTTCAATGGCCGTCTGGTTCATGGCGAAGATGCCGAGAACGCAGAAGCCAAGGTGCGAAACCGACGAATAGGCGACGAGCTTCTTCATGTCCGGCTGCACCCACGCCACCAATGCGCCGTAGATGATGCCGATGACGGAGAGCGTGATCATCAGCCCCGCCCACCGCGCGGAGGAGTCGGGGAAGAACGGCAGCACGAAACGGAGGAATCCGTACGTGCCCATCTTGAGCATCACGCCCGCGAGAATGATCGAGCCGCCGGTGGGCGCCTCGACGTGTGCGTCCGGAAGCCAGGTGTGCAACGGGAACAGCGGAACCTTGATCGCAAAGGCCAGTGCAAAGGCGAAGAACAGCAGCGCCTGAATGCCCGGACTCAATTGCGTTCCATAGAGCTCGGTAATGGTGAAGGTCGGCAGTCCCGTCTGGTGATAGTTCTGGAAGACGAGATAGATGATTGCGAGCAGCATCAATAGCGAGCCCGCA
Source organism: Acidobacteriota bacterium (assembly GCA_030857085.1). Lineage (GTDB taxonomy): Bacteria > Acidobacteriota > Thermoanaerobaculia > Gp7-AA8 > Gp7-AA8 > QHVT01. The sequence goes on from JALYOB010000041.1 coordinate 2,345, forward strand.
ATGGTGAAGAGGAAGAATTTGATTGCGGCGTAAATACGATTCGCGCCGCCCCAGACGCCGATCACCAGATACATCGGCAGGAGCATCAGCTCGAAGAAGATGTAGAAGAGGAGGAGATCGGTGGCGAGGAACGCGCCGATCATCGCCGTCTCCATCACCAGAAACATCACCACGTACTCTTTGGGATGTTTGTGCAGCGCGTTCCATTGTGAGAGGAACACGAGCGGCGTGAGGAAGGTGGTCAACAAGACCAGCCACAGCGTAATGCCGTCGATGCCGAGGCCGTAGGTGATGCCCCATTGGGGAATCCACGGCTTGCTTTCGACGAACTGAAAGCCCGCGTGTGCATTGTCCCAGCCGCTCAGGATCCCGAGCGACACGACGAACGTGGCCGCCGACCAGAACAGCCCCCAGCCCTTGATCGCCGTGACGGCGGTGCGGGGGAAAAAGGCCAGCACGATCGCGGCAGCGAGCGGCAGCCAGAGTACGGTGGAGAGTAACGGCATCTGTTTATGACCTCTGACGACGATTGGTGCCGGGTGTCGGTTGAAAGGTGTCTGGGACGTATCGCCCGGGCGAAAAGGCCCAGACACCCGACACCTGATACCTGACCACCGTCATACGAAGAACGCCACGAAAACAATCACCCCGATGAAGAACATCAGCGCGTAATTGCGCACGTTGCCGGTCTGGAAGAAACGCATGACATCGCCGAAGCCGCGCACGACATAGCCGAGCGTGGCTGCGATTCCGTCGATCACGGCATCGACGCCTTTCCAGAAGAAACGGGAAATGCCGGCGAGCGGGCGCACCACAACGGCGCCATAGAGCTCGTCCACATACCACTTGTTCTCCAGCGCGCGCGCAAGACCCGGCGCGCGTTCGGCGAACGCAACGTCAGACGCGAGCTGCTTGTCTTTATAGAGACTGCGCGCGAAGAACCAGCCCGCGATGGCAATGAGCGTCGAAATGCCCGCAATCATCAATTCCGTCGAGAAGGGGATTTCGATCGCCCGCTCCACGCCCGGGATTTCCGGCGTAATGGAGTGCAGCCAGCGCGCGAGCGACGGTCCGTGCCACACGCCGTGCGGCAGCGACAACAGGCCGCCGAAAATCGACAGAATCGCCAGCACCCACAATGGGCCGGTCATGGTAGCCGGCGACTCGTGAAGATGATGTTCCTGCTCGTGCGTCCCGCGGAACGAGCCATAGAAGGTCAGATAGACGAGGCGATACATGTAGAACGCCGTGCAGAACGCGGCCAGAGTACCGAGGAGCCATACGAACTTGCCGACTGCAGGAAAGTAGGGCGTCGACCAGGCACTGACCAGGATTTCGTCTTTGGAGAAAAAGCCTGCCGCGAGCGGCAGACCGGAGATCGCATAGGTCGCGATCGCGAAGGTCATGAACGTGTGGGGGATATGCTTCTTCAGGCCACCCATGTTGCGGATGTCCTGCTCGCCGCTCATCGCGTGAATCACCGAACCCGATCCGAGGAAGAGACATGCTTTGAAGAACGCATGCGTGACGAGGTGGAACACGCCCGCGCTGAATGCGCCCACACCCACGCCGATGAACATGAAGCCGAGCTGCGACACCGTCGAATAGGCGAGGACTTTTTTTATGTCGAACTGCCGCAGACCAATGGTCGCTGCGAAGAGGGCCGTCAATCCGCCGATGAGCGCCACGACCATCATCGCGCTCGGGGAGAGGCGATAGAGCACATTGGAGCGGGCGATCATGTACACGCCCGCGGTGACCATCGTCGCCGCGTGAATGAGCGCGGAAACCGGCGTGGGGCCGGCCATTGCGTCCGGCAGCCACACAAACAGCGGAATCTGCGCCGATTTCCCGGTCGCGCCGACGAACAGCAATAAGCAGATCGCCGTCACGACGCCTGCGGTCAATCCGCCGCCGGCCGCGACCTGCTGCACTTTCGCAAAGTCGACGCTCCCCGCGTAGGTGAACATGAGGAACATCGCAATGAGGAAACCAAAGTCGCCGATGCGATTGACGACGAACGCTTTCTTTCCTGCAGCGGGCGCAAAGTTGGTCGTGTAATAGAAGCCGATGAGGAGATACGAACAGAGCCCCACGCCTTCCCAGCCGACGAACATGAACAGATAGCTGCTCCCGAGGATCAGGATCAGCATCGCGGAGAGGAAGAGGTTCAGGTAGGCGAAGTAGCGCCAGTAGCCTTCCTCGTGATGCATGTAGCCGACGGAGTAGACGTGGATCAGGAAGCCGATCCAGGTGACCACCATCAGCATCACGATCGACAGGGGATCGAGCTGGAAGGCGATGTCGGTGCCGATGCCGCCCGAGTTGAACCACTCGTAGACGACGTTGAGGTGGCGCTCGCCGTGGTGATAGGCGCCGTTGTACTCGAAGACGGCGACGGTGCCGAGGACGGCGGCGGCGAGCGAGCCGAGCAGCGCGACCGCGGTGACATAACCCTTGCCGGCGCGCTTGCCGAACAGGCCGTTCAGCAGGAAGCCAACGAACGGCGCGATGGGGATGAGCCAGAGGTTGTTGAGCATTGTCGCGGGAAGGATGAGGGAGGAAGAATGAAGGAAGAACGGCGAAACGCCGCGTTCATCCCTCAGCCTTCATCCCTCATCCTTCGTTCTCTCCTCGCGACGCGAGGAAGAGCCCGCGCCGCAATTTATTCTTCGTCCCGAACCCTGTCGATGTAATCCTCGGAAGAAGCCGGATCGAGCTCCCAGCGGCGAATGTCGCGGCTGCGTTCCTTCTCTCCGAACTTCAGCTCCTCGTTGTCCTGATACGTCACGCCCATCGCCGCGCCGATCTCTTCGACGACGTTCTGCTCCGGGGTCGACATGCTGCTCACGGCCGATTCATCGCCGCTGAACTGCGCACCTTCCCACTGAGCGTCGACGTCGCCGGCGGTGATCGTCGGGTCCGCGAGAGGGTCGTTCTGCAGGCGGTGATTCAGCTTCGCCGTGCCCTGCGATACGTCCGGAATCGGCGGCTCGATGTCATCGCTGATGCCGTTGCGATTCCGGTCCTCCCGGTCGTTTTCTTCCCAGTCAATGAGCTTTTCTGTCTTATCCATCGTTCAGACTCCCTGAGCCTGAACAATTGCTACCTTTGAGCCAAAAGCTGAGTTCCTCGGAGTACCTCGGAGTACCTCGGGCTTTCTCTCCTCCGAGGAACTCCGAGGAACCCGAGGAACTCCGAGGTACTCGTTTCTACCAATGCATCAAATTCGCTTCATCCACGTCGATCGTGTCGCGGTGGTGGAACAGGGAGATGAAGATTGCCAGGCCTACTGCGGCCTCGGCTGCTGCGACGGCCATGATGAAGAAGACGAAGATCAGGCCGTGGACCTGGTGGAACTGCCGCGCGTAGGCGAGGAAGGTCAGGTTCACGGCGTTGATCATCAGCTCGATCGACATGAAGATCGTGATGCCGTTCTTGCGCGTCAGTACGCCCATGACGCCGATCGTGAACAGCACCGCACTCAGGATCAGAAACCAGTTCGTCGGAATCATCGTGCCTCCGCTCCCGACTCCGAGCGTGGCGCCCGGTCGAGCTCCGTGCCGATGCTCGCCCGCTGGCCGACGGCGCGGCCGCTGAGCGTCAATGCACCGACGATCGCGGCGAGCAGAAGAATCGAGACCATCTCGAACGGGAAGACATACGCCTCGAAGATGCGGATGCCGATCGTCCGGACGTCCGCATTGAACGGCCCGGCGGGCAAGGCCGTCGACACGGCGTATTTCGACAGATAGTAGACGAGACCGATGCCAAACGCGGCGCAGCTCGTGTAGCCGAGGAACTGCTGGACCGGGCGCGTGGGCGGTTCGGAGACATGCTGCAGATTGAGCAGCATGATCACGAACAGGAACAGCACCATGATCGCGCCGGCGTAGACGATGATCTGCAATGCGGCGACGAACGGCGCCTCGAGCAGCACGTACATGACCGCGAGCGCGAAGAACGACGCCACCAGCGACAGCGCGCCGACCACCGGATTGCGGTGCAGCACGACCACGAGCGCGAAGATCACGGCAATCGCGGCGAACAAAAAGAAAATCGCGAATTCCATCAGAGCCAACCCGCGGCGATGAATGCCGCCACGATCACGATGTTCACGAGCGCGAGCGGCAGGAAGATCTTCCAGCCGAGGCGCATGAGGATGTCGTATTTGAGCCGGGGAATCGTCCAGCGAACCCAGACGAATACGAACATCAGAATGCCGACCTTCGTCATGAAGGCGAGGAACGAGAGAAGGAAACCGAGGAACGTCGCGGGCTCGTTGTACCAGGGGACGTCCCAGCCGCCGAGATAGAGCGTCGTCGTGACCGCCGCCATCGTCGCCATGGCCATGTACTCGGCCATGAAGAAGAGGGCGAACTTCATCGACGAATACTCTGTGTGATAGCCCGCGACGAGTTCCGCTTCGGCTTCCGCAAAGTCGAAGGGGAGCCGGTTCGTCTCCGCGAACGCAGAGACGACGAACACGATCATGCTCAGCCACATCGCCGGCGAGAGGATGTTCCACGCCGGGATCTTGATCACGTCGAAGAGCACGAAGTAATGCTGGCTCTGTTGCGCAACCACTTCGGTCAGACGCAGCGATCCGGCGACGAGCAGCACGCTGACCGCGGCGAGCGTGAGCGAGAGCTCGTACGAGATCATCTGCGCCGAGGCGCGGATCGCGCCGAACATCGAATACTTGTTGGCCGACGACCAGCCGGCGACGGTGATGCCGTACACGCCCAGCGAGGCGAGGGCGAAGATCACCAGGATGCCCGCGCTGACGTCCGCGACGATCGGATTGAAAAAGCGGCCGCCCTGGAAGAGCGTGCGTCCGAAGACGTGGGTCTCCGGAATGATGAACGAGCGTCCCCAGGGAACGACGGCAATGGTCGTGAGCGCGGGGAGGAGGCCGAACGCCGGCGCGAGCGTGTACAGCCACTTGTGCGCCTGCGCCGGGATGATGTCTTCCTTGAGGATGAACTTGAGCGCGTCGGCGAACGACTGCAGAAGGCCGAGCGGGCCGACGCGATTCGGACCGGGACGATCCTGAATCAGCGCACTGCCGCGGCGCTCGATCCACACCATGATCGGCGTGACGTTGAGCCAGAGGCCCAGAATCACGGCGATCTTGACGATCGAGAGAACGATGTCCGTCGCGTCGAAAGCGTGCGGCATTACGCGCTCACCTCAGCCACCTGCGGCACGTTCGCGCGAATGGTGGCGAAGACGTCCAGTGCATCGGCACTGCGGAATTCAGCATCTCCGGGGAAGAGGCGCGCGCCGACGCGGCGCAGTGTTTCCAGATCGCCCACGCCCTGTCCTTTCGGCGGGAACGCCTGATGGATGCGCTGCACGCGCCCCTGCAGGTTCGTGAACGTGCCTTCCTTTTCGGGGTGAATCGCGCCGGGGAGGACGACGTCGGCGATCTCGGCGAGGGGATCGTTTGCATCCCACGAGTGGACGACCAGGAACTTCGCCTTGCGCAGATTCGCGACGACGGCGGGATCTTTTGCCCGCTCGCTGAACTTCGAGTCGCAGATGTAGAGGACGTCGACGCCGTCGGCGCCGTTGGTCAACATGTTGTCGATTGCAGCGTCGGCGGTCTCTTCGGCGTTGCGGCCGAGGATCGCGGCCACGCCGCGGTAATTCGGCGCGCCCTGGGTGCCGAGGAGCCACTCGGTACGCGCTTTCATCTTGATGGGACCGATCGGATCGACGGTCAGCCCGATGTTCGCTTTCAGGCGATCCATGAACAGCGTGCGGGCGACCCACGCCTCTTCGTTCGTCATCTGCGCGGAGGCGATGACGCTGACGTTCTTCGCATTTTTGAAGCCGTTCTCGATCGATTCGAGCGCTTCTTCCCATGTCGAGATGGCGAGGTAGTCGTCTTCGGTGCGCACCTTCGGCACGACCACGCGATCGGTGTCGTACTGCTCGTACGAGAAGCGGCCGTAGTCGCACATCCAGTGATCGTTCACGTCCGGGTTGACGCGGGGACGGTAGCGGAACACCTGTCCGTTGCGATGGCCGACGAACATGTTGCAGCCGACGTCGCAGCCGTTGCAGACCGACTCGGTCGAGTCCAGGTTCCACACGCGCGACTCGAAGCGGAACTCGCGCGGCGTGAGTGCGCCGGTGGGGCAGATGTCGGTGACGCAGGCGCTCATCCAGTTGTCGAGCGGCACGCCGGGGAAGACGCCGACCTCGGTCGACGCGCCGCGCTTGAAGAAGGCCAGCTCGCTCGTGCCGGTGATCTCGGCCGTGAAGCGGATGCAGCGCGTGCAGTGGATGCAGCGGTTCATGTTCTGGATCACGTGCGGGCCGATGGCCGTGCGATCCATGCCGGGGTAGGTGCGCTTGAACTCGGAATAACGCGACGTCACCGAGCCGTAGTTGAACGAGTAGTCCTGCAGCGGGCACTCGCCGGCCTTGTCGCAGATCGGACAGTCCAGCGGATGGTTGATGAGCAGAAACTCCATCTGGCCCTTGCGTGCTTTGTCGACTTTCTCGCTCCAGACCGAGACTTTCATCCCGTCTTTGACCGGGGTCGCGCAGCCCGCCTGCAGTTTCGGCATCCCCTCGACTTCGACGAGACACATGCGGCACTGGCCGACGATGCTCAGGGAGGGGTGATAGCAGAAGTGGGGGACGTGCACGTCGGCCGCTTTCGCAGCTTCGATGACGTTGATCCCGTCCTGCACTTCGACTTCGATTCCGTCGATGGTAACTTTAGCCATAAGGTGTTGTGTGTTGATGCAGATGTAGCGCCCGAGATGTGAGGGCGGAGCTGCGGGGGCGGCGAAGGTTTCCGACGGCTCAGTCCGTGAAAACTTTCACAAGGGCGGAGGATACTGATTGCCGCATCGAGCGTCAACGAAAGCATCGCGCCCCTGATTTTCGAAAGGATCCAGTGAAAAAAGATATTGTCGTAGCAGCAGTTGCGGTCGTCGTCGTCCTCTTGCTCGCGTTCGGTCTGTCGCAGTTCCGGCCGAACCTTCCTTCCACCTCCTCCCGCACGTCCGCGGGGGATGAATCGGCCGATGCGAGTAAGTCGAGCGGCAGCGGCAAAGTGGTCATGCGCGTCAACGGCGACCCGATCACCGATCGCGAGTTCGCCATGTTCATGAAGGGCGTTCCCGAGCAGCAGCGGGCGTTCTATACGTCGCCCGCCGGCCGGAAGGCGCTCGCCGACGAGCTGGTGAAGCTCAAGGTCCTCGAGCAGGAAGCCAAACGCCTCGGCGTCACGGACGATGCGGAAGTGCGCGAGCAGATTCAGATCGCACGCGCGCAGATCATCGCGGCCAAGGCGCTCGAGAAGCTCGCGAACGAGAAGGTCGAAGAGAAGATCAAAGCCGAATACGCGAAGGAAAGAGCGGGGGCGATCTCGCTCCGCCACATTCTCATCGCGTACGCCGGCGGCGCGGTTCCCGCGCGCGGCGGCAAGGCGGCGCCGTCTCCCGACGCGGCAATGCAGCGCGCGCAGGCGATTTCGGCGCAATTGCGCGGCGGTGCCGATTTCGCGCTGACCGCGCAGAAGGAATCGGATGACGAGCGCTCCGGCGCCAACGGCGGCCTGATCGGACCGGCGCGTCTGGACAAGCTCTCGGAGATGATGCCGGCGGAGATCGTCTCGGTGGTGAGCAAGCTCAAACCGGGCGAGACGAGCGAGCCGGTGAAGACGCAGTTCGGCGTCCACATCTTCAAGGTGGAGGCGCCGTCGCTCGAGGAGCTCGAACCGGAACTGCGCCAGCGCGTACGTCAGCAGACCGCGGAGAGTGAGCTCAAGCGGCTGACCGGCGGAGCGAAGGTCGACTACGACAAGCAGTTCTTCCCCGAGCAGCCCAACGCCACGCAGCCCGCTCCGAAATCAGAAGGTTAGGCGTACACTGATCGCATCCCGGCATGAGCGAGCGGAAGATCCTGGTCGTTGAAGACAACGACATGAACATGCAGCTCGTCGAGTTCCTCCTCGAGGAGGGGGGCTACTCGATCGTCAAGGCGACGAGCGGCGAGGAAGCACTGGCGCTCACGCAGAACGGCGACGGCACCGCGCCCGACCTCATCCTCATGGACATTCACCTTCCCGGCATGGACGGCCTCTCGGTCGTCCGTGCCATGAAGGCCGACGCCCGCACCGCCCGCATCCCCATCCTCGCATTGACCGCCCACGCCATGCGCGGCGACAAAGATCGGTTTCTCGAGGCGGGGTGTGATGGGTACATCTCGAAGCCCATCGACGTGAAGACGTTCATTGCGTCGATCGAGAAGTTTCTGGGGTAGGGCGGGGTGCGGTTAGCGGCGCCCGCCTAGCGTCATTGAAAAGCGCCCTTGGCGCCGTTACGATGATGCCGTGACCGCCAACGCACAGAAGTTGTTCGAAGAGGCGATGACTCTGCCGGTCAACGATCGTGCGGAGCTTGCGGCGCATCTGCTGGCGACGCTCGAAGAAGCGGAGGCAGACGTCGAAGCCGCATGGGCTGCGGAGATTGAGCGGCGCGCCGCCGACGCCCGGCAGAACCCGCACGATGACGAGGACTGGCGCGTCGCGCTGGATCGCATCGAACGCGAAGTGCTGTCGCGTTGAAGCCCGTTCGGCTACGCGAGCGCGCCCGCCGCGAATTTCGCGATGCCATTGAGTGGTACCGCGAGCGGAATGCGGACGTGGCGGTGCGGTTCGCGTCCGAGGTGCGGCAGACGTTGAAACATCTCGAGCAGTTCCCTGATGCGGGAGGCTTCGTTCCCGTCGTTCGCGATCCCGATGTCCGCCAGCTGCCCGTTCATAACTTCCCCTATCGCGTCATTTTCGTTCGACTGAAGACCCACATCACCGTTCTCGCCGTCGCCCACCACCGGCGGCGTCCCGGATACTGGAAGTTCGAGTAGCAACACCCTCTACTGCGCCCCCTTTACTCCTCTGCGCCTCGAACGCATCCTCAAACCGCTTCTCCCAATCCGCCACGATCCGCTGATAAGCCGCGGGATCGATGAACGGGGAGCGCGCCTCGCCGCGACGGCGAATCTTCTCCTCGAGATTGAAGAAGTTTCCATGTGCTGCCAGTGGGATGTCCGGCTTCAATGACTTCAGGAAGGCGAATGTGGCGCGGTAATCGCCGGCCACAGAAGGGTATTGAGGATTGCCGATGAGCCGATAAGACGACGGCACGGTTGCACTGCAGAGGAACACCACCGACAGATCGCGATTCTGTTCGCGAACGCGGGTCGTCCAGGTGGTGCAGCCGCGGGTATGGCCGGCGGTGATGTGTGCAACGAGCTCTGTCCCTCCGACGCGAATCCGTTGTCCGTCGCGCACAATGCCGTCGGCGTAAATCGGCGGGAAGAGAAAGCGATTGGCGAATTGCGGGTCGTCGGCGCCGCCGCGCGCGAGCAGCGGGATGTCACCCGCACTGGCGAGAAACCGTGCGCCCGTCGCGCGCTTCAGTTCCGCGAGACCGCCGGCGTGGTCGTAATGGGCGTGACTATTGACGAGATAACGCACGTCGGAGAGGCGGAAGCCGAGTTTCTCGACATTGCGTTCGATCTGTTCGGCCGTCTCGACGAAGCCGCCGTCGATGAGGATGTGTCCCGCCGGCGAAGTGATGAGAAACGAAGTGATTTCCGAGGCGCCGACGTAATAGACGTTGCCGGCGATGCGGAATGGCTCGACGGGCTGATTCCACGAACGCGAAACCGCATCCGCCTGCGCGAAGGCTCCGCGCGCGAAAACGAAGAGCAATAAGAGCATCGTTCGCATGGCCGGAGCCTATCATTCGGCGCCCGCGCCGCCTGCTATCCTCGCCGCGATGTCTACGCGCGAAACCCTGCCGATGCTCAATGTCGCGCATTTGTTTGCGCCGCTGCATCGCGCGTTCATTCATGGTCTGAATCGCGATCAGCCGTTTCCGGTATCACTATGGGACGCATGCACCGGCTTCGATTCCGGTGAGCCCCACTGCCTGAGCCAGATCGACAACACCACAATGGCGAAGACCGCCAGAAACTCGCTCTGCCAGTTCTGAAACGACTCATACCAGAACTGCGGCTTTCCCATATAGCCGATGGCCGTCACCTGCTCGGCCGAGCCATGTTCTTTTTCCTCTTCATTGTATTTGCGCGCACCGGCCGCCGCGTGGCCAATGAACGAGACAGCAAAGAGCAGGAGGAACGCGAGGCTCAATGAATTCTTGTACAGCTTCAAGCGCCAGCCGCCGCGGCGGACGGGGGAGGGCACGCCCGGATCGTTACGATGCGCCTCCGGCTCTTCTTCCACCTCGTCCGTGCCGTCATGCTTTTTCGATTCCGACGAGCCGCGCTGATACAGAAACACCGTCAGCACGACATAGAACGCCATCTGCAGAAACTCGCTCTCCCAGTTCTCGAAGACCGTCTCGCCGAACTCACTCGTGCCGAGAAACTCGGTGTAGCCGACCTCCGGTTCATGATGGCTGCGCTGCTCGTCGTTGTATGTCTTCCAGCCGGCGACGCTATGTCCGACGAGACAGACGAGAAAGAGCGCGAAGATGACGATGGAGAGATTGTTGTTCTTCCACATGCTCCGGGCTCAGCTGTGAGCAAGCAGTGAGCCAGTGGACGGGGCCGCAGCGCGGCGTTGGCCGTTCTCCGTTGTCCGTTGAAGGCGAGACTCACCCTCAAACCGACAACCGACAACCGACAACCGAGAACCGAGAACCGACAACCAACCAACGGATAACGGATAACGGACAACGGACAACGGACAACGGACAACCCGATCCCGCATAGAATCCCCCGCCCATGAGAATGCTCGTCCTCGGCGCCGGCCGTATGGGTCTCGGCGCAGTCCACGATCTCGTCGCGCAGCACGACGTCACCGAAGTCACCGTCGCCGACTACGATCTCGGCAAAGCGCAAGCGATTGCGCGCCGCTTCGATGCGAAGGTCACCCCCGCGCAGATCGACTGCAATGACGACGCGGCCGTCGTCGCGCTGATGCGCGGTCACGCCTCCGCAATCAGCTGCGTCAACTACTGGCTCAACGAGAGGCTTGCCCGCGCCGCCATTCAGGCCGGCACGCATTTCTGCGACCTCGGCGGCAACAATGACGTCGTCGACGCGGAGCTCGCACTCGACGCCGAGGCGCGCGCGGCGGGGGTGAACGTGATTCCGGATTGCGGCCTCGCGCCCGGCATGGTCGCCGTTCTCGCAGCCCACGGCGCACAAC
>JALYOB010000318.1 GCA_030857085.1 Acidobacteriota bacterium
GCATAGCGCTCGTTCGCGAAGTGAAAGCGGCAGTCGCGGTCCGCCCACGCGACGAGGAGCGGCAGCGTCCGCGCGATTCCTTCCAGCGCGTGCCACGTCTGCGCGCGCGCCGCCGCTTCGGCCGCGATGCGCAACTGCCGCTCGCGCGCGAGCTCCTCTTCCAACTGCGTGAGCCGATCGAAAGTCGAGATGGTCGAAGACATGGGAAAGGGGGCCGGCGTGTTGCGCGACATCGTGTCGCAGAACGACGCGAGCGTCACGTAAGCAAATTACGGGGCACGTCGGGTATCAAATCGATGGAACGCCGTCCGAAATTGCTCGATCCAAGATACGCTCCCCGCTGCGTGGACATCCGTCCGCGACGAAACATTTCAGGTGAGGCGTTCATGACCGTCACGGGTACCAACGACAAGAGCCGCACGCTCCGCATCGGCGTTCTCGCCAACGTCGGAACACTCGATCCCCGCGAGCTCGGCGACACCATCACCGGCCTGGTCCTCGGGCAGATTTTCGAGATGGCCTACCGCGTCACGCCCACCGGCGCGATCGAGCCGCATCTGTTCGCCGAGCCCCTTCGCGAAGAGCGATCGGGTCCGCAACCCGTCTACTCCGCTCCGGTGCGGGAGGGGATCGTCTTCTCGGACGGCACTCCGCTGACCGCCCAGCTCGCGGCGGCGTCGCTCGCAAAGGCGGGCGCTCTCCGCGGACGCGCAACCGTCTCCGCGCGCGACAACCGCGTGCACTTTGCGATGAGCGGCCCCAGTCCGCGTTTCGAGAATGTGCTCACGCAGTGGAACTGCGGCATCGTCCTCGAGAAGGGAGGCTCGCTTCACGGCACCGGCCCGTATCGCTTCCCGGCGCCGGTCTCGATGCACATGCTGCGCGACGTGCGCGAGCTGCGCCTGGTGCGCAACGCGCGCTATCACGGCACCGCGCATGCGGACGAATTGATCTTCGCCATTTACCCGCCCGATCCCGACGGCACGCCCACCCGCCTCATCGAAGCGGCGAAGCAGGGGGAGCTCGACATCACGCTGCACCTCGCCGCGCACGACGTCATCCGCTACAACATCTCCGGCTTTCATCCGATGATGCAGCCCGGGAACTCGACCGGCTTCCTCTTCCTCAACTGCGAGAAGCCGATGTTCCGCGATGCGTCGCTGCGCCGTGCTCTGCGCGATGCCGTCGACCCGGTGCCGATCGCGGAGGTGAATTACGAGAAGAATCACTTCGCCTTTCTCGCGCGCGACATCATTCCTCTGCTGATGGCGAAGCCCACCGGCACCATCCCTGCGCGCGATCGCGAGTTGCTGCGCAAACATCCGGCGAAGCCCGCGCGCATTCAGGTGGTGATGCCATGGGCGCCGCGGCCGTACCTGCCGAAGCCCGGACCGTCGGCGGAGGAGCTCGTGCGCCAGCTCGCCGCCTACGGCATCGACGTGCAACTCAAGCGGCCGCGCAACAGCGAGGAGACGTTCCGCATCCTCGCCAACGGCGACTACGACATCGGCCTCGGCGGCTGGGTCGCGGACAACCCCGATCCGACGGAGTTCTACGAGTCGCTGCTGTCGTCCGCGCAGGTGTCACGCAACGGCCAGTACCTCACGAACCTCGCCCGCTGGAGCGACCCCGCCACCGACGCCGCGCTGGCCGCATTCCGGATCGATCCATCGCCTGCGAATCGAAAGGTGATCACGGACCTCATCGAGTCGCAGGCGATGATGGTGCCGTTGATCTACGGCGCCTCGACCGCCATCCGCGCGCGCAGGGTGAAGGAGTTTCACATCACGCCCTCGGGGCATGTGTCGTTCGGGGATGTGATGTTCTGAAGATGCAGCGCGCGCATCGCCGTTGCGACGCGGCTGGCGCACCCGTTTCAAATAACCGATAATGGCGGCGGTCCAATGATCCGCCGCCAATTCGTTCTTCTTCTTCTCCTGTCGCTCTCCGTCCGTCTTCAGGCGGCGGTTCATGTCTGGACCGGTGCGGCGAGCAATCGCTTTTCCGATGCCGGGAACTGGATCGGCGGCTCGCCTGCCGGTGACGCTGCTGCGGAACTGTCGTTCCCCGGCGGCATGTCGCGGCTCGACGTCAACAACGACATCGCCGGGCTGACGGTACGTTCGATGTCGTTCGCCGGCGGCGGCTATGTGCTGCGCGGAGCTCCGGTGACGCTCGCGGATGGAGCGGAGCTGTTGACCGCAACTCCCTCGCTCAACGAGATCGCAGCCGACGTGATCGTCGGCGGCGGCGTGAGCGTCATCATCACCAGCACCGCGGAAAACGCCGGCCGTCTCGTGTTGTCCGGCGCGATCTCCGGAAGCGGTTCGATCACCAAACGCGGCCGAGGGACGCTCGTGTACACCGGAACGAGTCCGAACACGTACAGCGGCTCGACGACGATCCTTGATGGAGAGTTGCGCCTCGAGAAACGCGACAACACGGATGCGATTGCGGGTGAACTCTTCATCGACAGCACGGGCGTGAACAACGAATACGGTTCTGTGTCGGCGGTGAATCGCGAACAGATCCGCGACTCCGTCGCCATCCACGTCGGCGCGAACGCGGAGCTTCACCTCGGCGCGTTCGAAACACTCGGCCCGCTGGCGCTTGCGAAAGGCGCGAAGGTCTACTCGTCGATCTGGAGCGAAACGTACGGCGGCTCCGTCGAGGGATCGGCCATCCTCGCCGGCGACATCACCGTCGTACCGTCGTCGCACTTCGACCAGGCGGCGTCGCTGTCCGGCACGTTCGGCTTCTCCGGCACGCGCACGGTCACGACCTGCAGCGAGTGCCCGGGGCTCGGGATCACCGCCAGCTCCATCCAGCAGCCTCCCGGCGCGAGTCTCATCATCCGCGGCGATGACGGCGAGTCGGGAAACGGCGTGAGCATCAACGGCACGTACGAGGGATCGACGTTGATCGAGGGAGCGCGCGCCGGGATCTACAACCCGAACACCGCCGTGCGGTTGCGCAGCGGACGCTTCGGCGGCAGCGTGGCATCGCTCGTCTCCGAGCGAGGGACCATCGGTACTGTCACGACGACCGGCGATCTGCGCCTCAGTCCATTGACGACCGTCGCGATCTCGCTCTCGTACGACACGTCGAAGCTGACCGCCGGCGGCGTGATGGACCTCCATCACGCGAAGCTCGACATCTCCCGCAACAACGGCAGCACCCGCACTCCGGGTGAGCGTTACCTGGCCGGGGTGAACAAAGGAGCGGGTCCGATCGTGAGCACCTTCAGCGGCATCGCGGAAGGGATGGCCATCAACGGGATGTGGCGCGTCTCGTACAAAGGCGGCGACGGCAATGACCTCACCTTCGAGGACGTCGGCCGTTTCACGACAAGCCTCACGCTTGGTGCGGAGTCTCTCTCCACGTCACAGGTGCAACTCACCGCACGCGTGTATGTGGAGTCGGGCATTCGTCTCGCGCCGCAGCAGATCACGTTCAGCGAAGGCAGCACGACGCTCGGTACGGCTGCAGTCACGAACGGAGTCGCCTCGATCACGGTCGCGCCGGCGGGTCCCGGGCGACACGAGTACACGGCCACGTTTCCCGGTACCGCGGAGTTGTCCGCGTCCTCGGCGACCGGTTCGGTGTTCGTGCCGGCGCCGGCTCCGGTGCTCACCTCCGTCGAGCCGTCGACGCTGCAGAGCGGCACTCCGGTGACGGTCATCCTGCGCGGCAGCAATCTGCTGCCGGGCGGCGCGGTCACCCTCGGCTGGACGCGTTTCTCGATTCTCGAGTACGTCTCGACGAGCGAAGTCCGCTTTCAGTGGCCGGGCTGGTTCTACGAATCGGACAACGAGACCGACGTGCGCTACAGCCAGCCCGCCTCGCCGGTGGAGACCAACCGGCTGCCGATCGTCATCAAAGGCCTGCCGACGCCGAAGACGTTGCTCCAGTTCGAAACGCGCGCGATCGTCGCGCCGGTCATCGCCGGCGGCGGTGCCGCCTGGATCAGCGTTGCCTCGGCCTTCCGCACCCCGGGCGGTGCGATTCGCGAGTTCCGGAACGACGTCACGCCGGACAGCGACAAGGACGGCCTCGCGCGATGGGAGCAGAAAGACGACGTCCCGAAGTATGGCTTCTGGCTCGCGGCCGACATGAAGGACGGGAAGCTCATGCCTGGCCAGCAGCCGGACGGGCTGGCGATCCGCGCGAATGCCTTTCCGCGCGCGATGTTCGTGCGCAATGGCAACGGCGACTACGCGCACATCGTCCTTCCGCTGTCGAGGCGGTGGTATGTGCTCTGGGTCCGTCCGGGAGTCGGCGCATGGAACATCCTCGGCGGCGAGGGCTTCGCCGCTGACGATGACGATGCGGTCAACGGGTACTGGATGTTCGACGTCTCGAAGATGAAAGCGGTCGGCACGTCGCCCGCGCCACCCGCGGGCGTGCAGCGAGGCGACACGTTCGCGGCCATCGAGTGGTACGCACAGGAGTGGTTCGGCGATCGCGTCGACGAGCATCTCCGCGAATCCGATGGGCCGGGGCTGTTGCGCTTTGCTGCCGATTCGCGTTCGTACATCAGCGCGAAAGAGAACGCCGGCTCCGCACGCCTCGTCGTGACGCGCACGGGCGGCAGCGATGGCGAAGTGACGGTGAATTACAGAACCGAAGATGGAACGGCGAAGGCGGGGGTGCACTACGGCGCCGTGGCCGGACGGCTGACGTTTGCGCCGGGCGAGGTGCTGAAGGTCATCGACGTGCCGGTCATCAACGACGCCGTGTTCTCGGGCGAGACGCGTCTGCGCGTCGTGCTCTCCGATCCTGCCGGCACGACGCTCGTCGCGGACGCAACGTCGCTCGACGTCGTGATTGACGAGGATGATCCCGCACCGCGGCTGACGGCGCAGGACGTCACCGTGAACGAAGGCGACGAAGGCATGCGCGAAGTGAGCTGGATCGTCTCGATCAGCGGCGCGACGCGTGTGCCCGTGACCGCATTCTGGGCGTACTCGCTCGATTACAGCGGCGCGCGTCAGGGAACGGTCACGTTCACGCCCGGCGGCGCAACTTCGCAGGCGTTGAAGATCCGCTATACCGCGAATCGCGTTCCGGAACCGAACCGCAATTACACGCTGTCTCTGTCCGACATCAAAAACGCTGCGGTCGATAGCCTCGCAGGACACATCACCGTGATCGACGACGATTTTGCGGAGCTCGAGGTGCTCGATGCCACCGTGATCGAAGGAACCCGTCCGGCGGTGCTGGTGACCATCTCCGCCGGAACGTACAAACCGGTGACGGTGAAGTACACCACCGTCAGCGGCACGGCCAGCGAAGGGAGCGACTTCACCAGGACGAGCGGCACGCTCGAATTCAGCCGGACCAGCAGCTTCGCGCAGGTCATCATCCCCATCGCGGCCGATGAGGTCGCGGAAGGAGCGGAGACCTTCACGCTTGTTCTGTCGGACATCACCGGCGGGCGTCTGCGTCGTGCATCGGCGGTCGTGACGATCCTCGATGCCCCGATGCCGGTGCTCACCGCCGCGCCGGGGCTCGCGCGGGAAGGGCAGGCGGCGAACTTCCGATTCGTCCTGTCGATGCCGTCGAAGAGCGACGTGCGTTTTCGCGTGACGACGGTCGCCGGCACCGCGACCTCGCCGAAAGACTTTGCGGCGAAAGAGCAGACGCTCACGATCCCGGCAGGATCGACCGAGGCTTCGTTCACGGTGCAGACCGAGCGCGACGCCGTGTTCGATCCATCGGAGACGTTCAGTG
>JALYOB010000319.1 GCA_030857085.1 Acidobacteriota bacterium
TCACCGTCTACGTGCCGCTGCTATTCGGTCGGCCAGGCGAGTTCAGGACAGCTGCAAACTTCCTCCGCGCATGTGGCAGCGGCGACTTCGACTGCCACAACGCGAAGAGTCACGGCCGCATCGCGGCGGAGATGAAGGCGCTGCTGACGGCCATCGACGCGGAAGCGGAGGGCGATGGCGTCAATGCCATCGGCATGTGCCTCACTGGTGCGCTTCCGCTCGAGCTGATCGCGATCGGAGCTCCGGTCCGCGCCGCCGTCGTGGCACAGCCGGCCATTCCGTTCTTCAGGCCGACAGTGATACCTCTGTCGGACAGTGCACTGGCCGATGTCGGCAGAAAAAACATCCCCATCATCGCCACGCGGTTTTCGGAGGATCGGAAATCGCCGCGGTGCCGGCTGGAGCTGCTCGAAAAGGCGCTCGGGGATCAGGTCACGACAATCGAGATCGATTCGAAGCCGGGCAATCCGTACGGCTTCACCAAGGAGTCTCACGCAGTGCTCACAAGCTGGTACAGCGACGCGCAAGGACATCCCACGCGTAACGTGCTCGAACAAGCCATCGCGATCTTTAGAAAGGATTGACCATGCACAGGATCATCTGCAGTGCCGCGGTAGTCGTTCTTCTCGCCTCATGCACGGCCGTGCCGATTCGAACCAACCGATGTGACGCCAGTAAAGAGGCGAACAGATGCGAGCAGTACGCGAGAACGGTCGAAACCTCCATCAAACAAATCAACGAAAGCCCGCTCCACCGGGAGGAAGTAAAGGCCGCCACGTTTGAGAATCATCGGGCGGATGGTTTCCAGGTCGGCTTCATCGAGTTCGACGATCAGGGCTGGTTCCACAACCATGAACAATTCGAAACGGTGAAGGCTCAGGTCGAAAAAGCGCTTAGCATCGATCGTCCGAAGCAAACGCCCGCGATCCTCGTAGCCTTTACGCATGGATGGCGACATACGGCGGCCGCATGCGATCGTGACGTCGTCTGTTTCCGTGAGGTGCTGCGTGGTCTCGCCGTGTACGAGGAAGAGCGGGCGAAACTCTGCGGCGATCCCGCAAAGCCGGAGTGTGCGAGGCGCATGGTGGTGGGAGTCATGACGGGGTGGCGGGGCGCACCAATCAGCAAACGCGCCGGACTGCTCGAGAACCTGAACGTCCTCTCGTTCTACTCGCGCAAACGGACCGCACACCTGATCGGGCAGTCAGGCTATGTGAGCACGGTCGTCGGTTGGCTGAATCAACTCCATCGCCGGCTTCCGGAGAACTCGCGTCTCGTCCTCGCCGGTCACAGCTTCGGCGGCGCGATGCTCTTCTCGTCCGTGGCCGGAGTGCTCAACCAGCAGGTGGCCGAAGCACGCTATCGTCCTGGACGTCCGGACCTGCTGAACTGCGACTCCTTCGACCCCGCCGGCATCGGCGATCTCGTCGTGCTACTCAACCCCGCTTTCGAGGCGCTCCGCTACGACAGCATCCATGACCGCACGCGAGATCTCGTCGACTGCAAGCCCCGCCGCACTCTGATGTTGACACTCGCCTCAGAGACGGACCGCTACAACAGCATCGCTTTCACCGCTGGCCGGGCTCTCGGAACGCTGTTCCAACGATTTCCGTCAGCGAAACAACGATCACAGTCTCTCCATGCGGTCGGCCACCATACGGATTTTCAGACCCACAGGCTTGATGCGAATACAGCGCTTTCGCAGACGCGAGCGCTCTTCACTGATGTGGATGGCACTACAGTCAAGGAGCCATGCCGCTGCCAGTACAAGGTCAACGAGGAGGCGATGAGGCAGCTCGCCCGCGACGTGGCGACCGCCGGCGCCCGCGGAGCTGGTTCCGCGCTCGCCGCCTACGGCTTCTCGGATGGCGGAGTCTGCACCGCGCCGAGCTGTTTGAAGCCCGTACCCGGCAAGCAGATGCACAACCCATTCAAAGTCGTGCAGGTCGATAGTGAAATCATCAACGGCCACAGCGACATCTACAACCCGCGCATCCTCGACTTCCTCGTGCGATCCGTCTCCTCAGCCGCGGATCCGCGCGTAGCCCCGCCGCGGCCGGTGCCATCGGCCGCCACACAACCTGCGCCGATGCCCTAGTTCTCCGAGGTCGCGGCGCCTTTGCGGCATCGCGGGATCAGCCATCGCGCGATGCCGCGGTTCTGCCGGACGAGCCGTTCGCACGCGTACGATCTGAGATGCCTAGTGAACACGGCGCGGCTCGATCCGGCGTCTCGACGATGGACATCGCTATATCCGCTGTCGAAGTGCTCCGGCAGACGGCGCCAAGGTCTCGCTCAACCAATCCGCGCCAAAAGGTCCACTGCTCGCGCGCTCGCCTCCCTTCGGCTCGGGGGTATTCTCAAGCCATGCTTGACATTGCGGCGGCGCGGAGATGGTCCGGCTTCATTGCCAGAATCTCGCGACGCATTGTCGTGGCGCTGGCGATTTCGGTGGCGGTTGGGCTGCTGTTGATGGTGCATTGGAAAACTTCGCCCGCCACGCTTCTCCTTCGCACAATCACCCTCGGGCTATCTGCTACGGCGGCGTTTGCGCTGTTCGAGGTGTGGCCGCGGACGTTGCCGGGGTGGGTGGAGCGGTGGGTGTTGCAGGTGGTGGCGGTTGGGGTGTTCATGCCGGTGACGACGGTTGGGATTTATGTGTGGTCCACGCCGCACGGGGCGCCGGGGTTCTGGGAGGTCGAGAATCGGCTGACGGGGTGGATGATCCTCACGCTCATTGCGCTTCTGATTGCGCCGTGGACGGCGCTGGCGGCGGTTATTCGGCAGAAGGAGGCGTTTGCGCGCGATCTGAACCTGGCGTTTGCGCTCGAGCGGAGTGAGGCGCAATTGCGGCTGTTGCAGGCGCAGGTGGCGCCGCATTTTCTCTTCAATACGCTGGCGAATGTGCAGGAGCTCGTTGACGCGCGGTCACCGCATGCGTCGACTGTGTTGCGGAGCCTCATCGCCTATCTGCGCGCCGCGGTGCCGCTGCTGGACGAGCCGGCGGCGACCATTGAGCGGGAGTTGCAGCTCGTGCGGCCTTATCTCGAATTGATGCAGATGCGCATGCCGGACCGGCTGCAGTACGCAATGAACATCGATCCTGCGGCGCTGCAGGTTCGCTGTCCGCCCACCACGGTATTGACGCTGGTCGAGAATGCCGTCCGACATGGGATCGATCCTTCGGAAGAAGGAGGGCGCATTGACATCGACATTGACCGCATCGCTGATCATTGTGTCGTGCGGGTTCGTGATAGTGGAGCGGGTCTTCAGTCCTCAGGCAACGGTCTCGGCACGGGACTGACGGCGTTGCGCGAGCGGCTGCGGCTGATCTTCGGCGATGCGGCCCAATTGCGGCTCATTGAGCACGATCCGCGCGGGGTTACTGTGGAAGTGGATCTTCCGGCACAGACATGAACGGCCAACGCGCCACTGCGCTTATTGCCGACGACGAGCCGCTCCTGCGCGATGCGCTGCGGCGTCAGCTCGCGAACGTGTGGCCGGAGCTCGAAATCGTGGCCGAGGCGCGAAATGGGCGGGAGGCGGTGCAGTTGTTCGAGGAGCGGCGTCCCGATATCTGTTTTCTCGATGTTCATATGCCCGGCCTCTCGGGAATCGATGCGGCGAAGCAGATCGGGCGTCGCGCGCATCTGGTGTTCGTTACTGCATATGACCATTACGCGGTACAGGCATTCGCAGAAGGCGCCCTCGATTATCTGTTGAAGCCGATCGACGCGGCGCGGCTCACCGAAACCGTGCGGCGCCTCAAAGATCGGCTGCAGTCGTCGCGGCCGGCGGTCCATACAGAGCAGCTGCTGGAGCAACTCACTGCGCAGCTCGCGCAACTGCAGGGCGGCGGAAAGCGGGAGCCGCTGCGCTGGATTCGCGCACAGACGGGGAAGACGGTGCGGCTCATCGACGTGCAGGACGTCGACTATTTCCGCTCCGACGCCAAGTACACGCTGGTGGCGTGGCGCGACGGAGGAAAGGCGGCCAAGGCGGTGGTGCGGACGCCGCTCAAAGAGCTGCTCGAACAGCTCGAGGCGGAGCAATTTGCGCAAGTGCATCGGGCAGTGGTGGTCAATCTGCGCGCGATCCGTCATGTGACGCGGCATGACAATGAAACTGCGGAAATTCACCTCAAAGGGCGCGACGAAGTGCTGCCGGTGAGCCGCCATTACGTGCATCTGTTCCGGCAGATGTAGGGCCGTTCCGCCTTTCGTCCGTGAAAATCCGCCGTTCGTCGCAAGCGGATGGGCCGGCATCTCGCATCCCGTCATCCTCCTCGGCACACAAGGCGTGGAATCGCGCAAAAGGAGTCGAGCCCTGGATCATTACGCGAACGACATTCCGCTCTCGCCGAAAACAATTGCCCGCATTGAAGGTGCACTGTACCTGGTCATCATCTTCGCGGGCATGTTCGTGCAGCTCTTCGTCCGTGGAAAGATCTATGTTGTCGGCGATGCAAACGCCACCGCGGCGAGGCTGCGCGAATTCGAGATGCTGTGGCGCGCAGGCGTCGCGACGGAGTTGTTCACGCTCCTCATTACGATCTGCTCGACATTGCTCCTTTATGTCCTTCTGCGCCCCGTCAGCCGTGATCTCGCACTGCTGGCCACCTTCTTTGGTTTGATTGGAATTGCCACAGAGACCACATACGCGCTGCAGCTCCTCGAAGCGCTCTTTCCCCTCGGCAAAGCGAGTTATCTGGCTGCATTCACGCCCGCGCAATTGCACGCGATGACCATGTTGCGTATGAGAGCGCACGCAAACGGGTTCGCGATTTCATTACTCGTCTTCGGGACGGCATTTCTTCTGCGCGGCCATCTCATTGCGCGATCGGGGTATTTTCCGAAGACCGTCGGCGTGCTGTACCAGATTGCGGGAGCTGCCTACATGCTCAACAGTTTCCTCATTGTGCTCGCACCGCAGCGCGCGTCGATGCTGATCATGCTGCCGGCGTTCATCGGCGAGATGACGTTCTGTCTCTGGTTACTGATCAGGGGCGTCGACATTAAAGGGTGGAACGCGCGCGTCGATGCGTCGCGTGCGATGCAGCTCGCGTCGATGTGAGCTCGCTCGTGTATCCTCCTGCGGTTCCGCTTCCGCACACCCGACAATCAGGAGGATTTTTGCCCGCACCGTTACCGGCTTTCGGGGAGACGTTTGCCGCGTCGTTCGACGACGCTGCCCGGCGCCTCACCATCACTGCAGCCTCGTCTCCGCTCATCATTGCTCAGAGGAATGTCAGCGGCGAGGTGGTCGGCATCCCGTCCGATTACGACGTCGTGATCCACGCCGATCGCGTCGTCATCCGCGGGATGATCGAGATGCCGGGGCGTTCGTTCTCGTTGTACGCACGGCTGGTCGAGATCGAGAACGACGCTGCCGTCGTCACGAGCGGCAGACCTGGAGCGCTTCCGCCGCCGCCGCTGGCGTCGAACTTTCCGCCCGGAGGCGATGGTGGAGCAGGCGGACCGGGACAGCAGGGAGGCCGGGGCGGCTACGGGAGGGCGGGCGCCGAGGGCGCGAAGGGTGCGCGCGGCGAGAACGGCGGAAACATCACGATCGTCGCGGGCGGCTTCGCCGGCGTGAGCAGACTGAACGGCCGGCTTCTCCTGCTGGCTACGAACGGCGGCGCCGGCGGGCGCGGACAGGATGGCCAGAGCGGCGGTCCAGGCGGACGCGGCGGGCGCGGCGGCGACGCAGCGGGCGGCAATCCGAGGC
>JALYOB010000761.1 GCA_030857085.1 Acidobacteriota bacterium
AGCGGCGACTGGCGTCGCCGCACTCCAAAGAGGCGACAATGTGCGCATGCGTCGGGTGCTCATCGCGCTGCTCCTTCTCGCCTCTTTCACCGCCAGTGCCGACGTCCTGCACGTCGTCGTCGATGACACCATTCATCCGGTCACCGACGAATTCATCGGGCGCGCGATTGATGAAGCTTCCGCGCGGAATGCCGATGCGCTGGTGATCGAGCTGCGTACGCCGGGCGGGCTCGAAACTTCGATGCGTGGCATCGTCGAGAAGATCTTTCGCTCGCGCGTGCCCGTGCTCGTCTGGATCGGGCCGAGCGGATCCCGTGCGGCGTCGGCCGGCTTCTTCATCCTTCTCGCAGCCGACGTCGCGGCGATGGCGCCGGGGACGAATACCGGCGCGGCGCATCCGGTGCTCCTCGGGCAGAAGCTCGATGACGTGATGAAGATGAAGCTGCAGAACGATGCGGCGGCGTTCATTCGCACGATCGCCCAACGCCGCGGACGCAACGTCGCGGCAGCCGAGAGCGGCGTTCGTGAAGCAAAGTCGTTCACCGAAGACGAAGCAATCGCGGTGAAGCTCGTCGACGCCGTCGCGCCGAACATCAACGCACTTCTCAACTGGGCAGACGGCCGGACGGTGAAGCGCTTCGACGGCAGCACGGCCGTACTGCACACCGCGAACAAAGCGATCGTGCCGCTCGAGATGTCGCTGCGGCAGCGCACGCTCGCCTGGCTCATGGATCCCAACGTCGCCTTCGTCCTCTTCGCCCTCGGCATGCTCGGACTGTGGGCCGAGTTCAATCACCCCGGCGCGATTCTCCCCGGCGTCGTCGGCGGCGTCGCGATCCTCCTCGCCCTCTTCGCCCTCAACCTCCTGCCGACGCGCTACGCCGCATTCATCCTCATCCTCGCTGCATTTGCGCTGTTTGCGCTCGAAGCGAAATTCACCTCGTTCGGCGTGCTCGGTGCAGGAGGCGTGGTGTGCATGGTGATCGGCGCGATGCTGCTCGTCGACGGACCCATCCCCGAGATGCGTGTGAAGCTCATGACCGCCATCGCCGTCAGCGTGCCGATCGGCATCATCGCCGTCTTCCTGATGACGCTCGTGCTGCGCGCGCGGCGCCATCGCGTCGCGACCGGCGTCGAAGCGATGATCGGCGAGATCGGTGTCGCACGAACGAACGTCGCGCCGGACGGCAAGGTGTTCGTGCACGGCGAACTATGGAACGCGAGCGCGCACAGCGCCATCCCGGAAGGTGCGCGCGTGCGCGTTCGTGCAGTGGAAGGATTGCGCGTGCTCGTTGAAGCGGCGGACTAGCGCGGCGACTGCGCGTCGGGCTTCTTCATCCACGGAAGCTCCCAGCGCTCTTCTTCCTGATCGAGCGCGGGCAGCGGCACCGGCTTGCCGAGGCGCTTGAGCTGCGTGAGTTCCCAGAGCTTGGCGTACTTCCAGAACGTGTAATACACATGCATTCCGACGGAAATGAGGCCGCGCGTGCCGTCGAGGATGCCGAGGTTGAGGATGTAGTCGCGCACGAACTTACCAAGGGTGTGGCCGAAGATGTCGACCAGACCGGTGGTCCTGCCGTCGATGAACATCTGCGCCGCGCCCCAGTTCGCGTAGCGCGTCATCTTCGCGATCATGTGATCGAACGAGCGGATGTAGTAGTGCAGCATTTTGTGCCGCAGGTCGATGGTCTCGCCGTCGACGATCAGGTCCGCATGCACGCGCTTGTTCGGGTAGCGCGCATGGCCGCGATGAAAGAGCCGCGTCACGCGGTCGCGCTGCAGGCCGCTGTACTTCACTTCTTTCCCCAGCATGAAGTTGCGGCGGCCAACCGAATACGCCCAGCGATCGAGCGGTCCGTCGAGCGTGCGCAGGATCTCGTCGCGCAGCTCGGGCGTCACCCGCTCGTCGGCATCGATGACGAAAATCCAGTCGTGACTCGCGCGATCGATGGCGTAGTTTTTCGTGGAAGCAGCGCCAAGGTATTCGCGCTCTTCGATGCGCACCCGCGGGAAGGTGGCGCGGACGCGGTCGACGGTGCCGTCGGTCGAGAGTGAGTCGACGAGGTAGATCTCATCCGCCCAGTCGACGGTGCGCAGGCAGTCTTCGATCTGCTCGATTTCGTTCAGCGTGTGGATGATCGCCGTAACCGGCGGACGAGCCATGGCGCGGCATTCTAAGCAGAACGGTCGCTCTTCGCTCAGGCATCAGGGGACAACCGGGGGCCTCCGGCGGCCGGGCCACGGGCCCGGACCCGTCTGACAGGCCAAGCCTCCGCGACACTCGTGCGAATACAAC
>JALYOB010000320.1 GCA_030857085.1 Acidobacteriota bacterium
TCCCCTTCATCCAGCGCGCGACGCGTGCATCCGCAGGGGGTCCTTCGCCGTCTCCGCGGCTCAGGATGACACCGAGAGAGCGTGTCGTCCAGGCGAAACCGCCCTGGCAACTCGCCACTCGCCACGGCGCACGCGCCTCAAAACATCCACATACATACCGCCACCGTAGCGATCGCGGCCACGATGTCGCCGATCAGGGCTGCGGGCACTGCGTGGCGCGTGCGCTTTACGCCCACCGCTCCGAAATACACAGCCAGCACGTAGAACGTCGTCTCGGAGCTGCCGTACATCGTGGCGGCCATGCGGCCGATGAGCGAGTCGGGGCCGTGCGTTTTGATCAGGTCTGTGGTCAGTGCCAGCGAGCCGCTGCCGCTGAGGGTGCGCAGGATTGCGAGCGGGAAGACCTCCGCGGGGAAGCCGGTGGCGGTCATCACCGGGCGCAATCCGGCGATCAGCAGGTCCATCGCTCCGGAACCGCGGAACATCCCGATTGCCACCAGAATCCCGACCAGGAACGGGATGATCTTCACCGCCACGTCGAAGCCTTCCTTCGCGCCGTCGACGAACGTGTCGTACACCTTCACCTTCCTGATCATCCCGTACAGCGGGATGAACACGAGCAGCACGGGGATGGCCCAGAGCGAGATCGCCTCGAGCGTCGCCCGGATCATTCGCTCACCTCACCCATCTCGATTGCGCGCGCCGGATCATCGCGGCGGTAAAACCGCTGCAGCACTTTCGCGGAGATCACCGCCGCCACTGTGCCGATGAACGTGGCGATGATCGACGTCGAGATGATCACCGTCGGCTCTTTCGATCCCGCTGCGACCAGCACGCCGATCATCGTCGCGGGGATGAGCTGCACGCCCGACGTGTTGACGGCCATGAACGTCACCATCGCATTGGTGGCTGTCTCTTTCTTCGGATTCAGCGACTGCAGCTCTTCCATCGCTTTGATCGACAGCGGCGTCGCGGCGTTGTTGAGGCCGAGCATGTTCGCCGCGACGGACAACACGATCGCGCCGTTGGCCGGATGTTCCGCCGGCACCTCGGGGAACAGCCAGCGCATCACGGGACGCAACAAACGACCGAGCAGCGTGACCAGACCCGAAGCCTCGGCGATGCGCATGATCCCGAGCCAGAGCGTCATGATGCCCACCAGGCCGAGGGCGATTTCGACCGCGGTCTTCGCGGATTCGATGGCACCTTTCGTCACCGCGTCCGCCGTTCCGTTGAATGCCGCGACCACGAGCGCGATCGCCATCAGACCGAACCAGATGTAATTCAGCATGCGCCGGATGGTAGCGTATGGAATCGGCTTGAATCGTCTGATTCCACTCTGTCTCGTCGTCACGCTCGCCGCGGCTTGCGCGCGCACGCACGTGCTGCCGCAAATGGAGCAGGGATGGC
The DNA here is from genome assembly GCA_030857085.1 of Acidobacteriota bacterium. GTDB lineage: Bacteria > Acidobacteriota > Thermoanaerobaculia > Gp7-AA8 > Gp7-AA8 > QHVT01. Next base: position 1,411 of record JALYOB010000320.1, read on the forward strand.
AGTCGGCGCTCACCGAGGCGCGCGACACGCCGCCGGTCGCAGCGCAATGGCGCGAGCACGTTGAGCCGGATGGCGTGCGCGATCTCTGGCTGCGTGCGGAGCTGCCGCGCGGAACGTACACACATATCGCCTTTCGCGCATATGTCGACGATCTCGCGTTGTATGTCGACCGCGACAACGTCTACTCGTTTCACGATGCCGCGTTCGCCGAGCGGCTGACGTTGCACGTCGCGCCGATTCATCGCGGCCGCTTTCTCTACGTGCGCATCCCGCACGCGCGCGCCGCTGCGCATCTGCGCGCGCCGCTGCTCGCGACGCCGGAGACCTTGCCATTCGCGCTCGAGCAGATCTCCGCCGCGCCGCTGCGCGACGACGCAACCGACATTCTCCTCGGCCTGGTGATGCTGATCCTCGGCGCGATCTCCATCACCGCGTCACTGCTGCGGCGTCGCGGCGAGGTGCTGCCGCTGCGCTACTTCGGCATTTTCACCGCGCTGTACGGACTGCGTCTCCTCGCCGAGTCGTATCTCCCGATGTTTCTCGGCGCCTCGTTTCGCGACGCGCGTTACGTGCAGTCGTTCATCACGTACATCATCCCCATCCCCGGCTGGACGCTGGTCACGCTCCTCGTCGGCGCAGGCTGGCGCCGCACGCTGCGGTGGCAGGTCATCGCATTCACAGTCTTCGCGCCGATTGGCATCGCCGCCGATCTGTTGCTGCACGAACCGCAGTCGGCCGCGACGATCAACAACATCCTCGTCGTCATCGGCAGCATCAACCTGCTCGCGAACCTCGCGTCGCTCCGCTACCGCAGCGCGCTCGAACGGCGCGTGGTCGCCGCGGGAACGATCGTCTTCATGGCGCTCGCGCTGAACAACAACCTTGCGTCGTTGGGCGTGTTGCCGTGGGAGTGGCGGGGCGAGACGCCCGGCTTCATCGCGTTCGTCGCCTCGCTCGGATTCGCGGCCACGCGCGGCTTCCTGCGCGGCGAGCGCGAACAGCTCGCGATCGAGAACGAGCTCGATACCGCACGCGAGATTCAACGTTCGCTGCTGCCGCTCGCGATGCCAGACGTCGAAGGCTTGCGTGTGCACGCGGGCTTCGATCCCGCGACGACGGTTGCCGGCGATCTGTACGACTTTCTGCGCGTCGACAGCAGACATGCGGGCGTGCTCGTGGCCGATGTTGCAGGACACGGCGTTCCTGCCGCGCTGATCGCGTCGATGGTGAAGGTCGCCGTCTCATCGCACGCGCGGCTCGCGCACGATCCCGCCGCGATTCTCGCGGAACTCAACGCGACCCTGCGCCGCGACGTGCGGCGCGCGTTCGTCACCGCGACCTACCTCTGGTTCGATCTCGAACGCCGCTGCGTCACCGTGTGCAACGCGGGACACGCGCCACCGCTGCTCTATCGCAACGGCACCTTCCACGACCTCGGACCGCACGGCGTCCTCCTCGGACGTTTCGCCAATCCCCGCTACGTCGCGTCGACGATCGAGCTCGAAGCCGGCGATCGCATCGTCGCCTTCACCGACGGCATTCTCGAAGCGCGCAATGCACGCGAGGAGCAGTTCGGGGAAGAGCGCCTGAAGGAGCTCATTCGTGCGCATGAACGCGACGCGGCGACACTGACCTCGGCAGTGATTGCAGCAGTGCACCGCTGGCGCACGGCGGGCGATCCCGATGACCTGACGATCGTGGCGATCGACGTCAGCTGAAGATGCGGTCGTACTCGTCGGCCACGAGCCGGTAGCACTCGCACGCGGTGTCTTCGAGCCGCGGCCGGTCGAGGATCTCGACGCTCGCGCGGCGGTACTGAATGAGGCCGAGCTCCTGCAGTTTCAGCGCGGCATCGGTGACGCCGGGACGCCGCACGCCGAGCATCGCCGCGAGGAACTCGTGCGTGATGGCGACATGCTCGCTGCCGATGCCGTCCGCGCTCATGAGCAGCCAGCGCGCGAGACGCGCCTCCACCTGATGCTTGCGATTACACGCCGCCGACTGCGAGGCGATGATGAAGAGGGCGTGGATGTAGCGGTAGAGAATGCGCCGCAGCACGAGACCGCGTTCGAGCTGCTCGCGCAGCACGGGCGCCGGAATGCGAATCGCTTCGCCGGCGATCTGCACGAGCGTCTGCATCGGCGTCGACTCGTCGCCGAGGACGACGGGGATGCCGACGACGCCCTCGTGGCCGACCGATCCTGCTTCCACCGTCGAGCCGTCTTCGAGCACCGTCACCAATGACGCGAGACAGGTGGTCGGAAAGTAGATCCAGCGGATGGTTTCGTTCGGAACGATGAGCGGCGTCGCGAGCTCCAGCGTCACCCGTTCCATGTGCGGCTCGAGCGGCCGCAACTCATCTGCGGGCAGCGCGGCCAGGATTCGATTGTCCACAGCGCGGCGCATTGTATCGGATTGCAGGACGGTAGACTTCCACACGTGCGCCGCACCCTTCTTCTGCTCGTTTTCGTTCTTCTCTCCTGCTCTCCTTCCGCGGAGAAAACGGCCTCCCCTGCCGCGGCGCGGCCGTCGATTTTGCTGGTGACGCTCGACACCACACGCGCCGATGCGATCGGGCCGGATACGCCGTCATTCAATGCGCTCGCGAGCCGCGGCCGCAGATTCACCCGCGCCTATTCGACCGTGCCGCAGACGCTGCCGTCGCACACGTCGATGATGACCGGGCTCTATCCCGCCGGACATGGGGTGCATGAGAACGCGCGCTTCGTCAACGAAACGCAGCCGCTGCTCGCAGAGAAGCTCAAAGATGCCGGCTATCGCACGGCCGCATTCGTCTCCGCGTTTGCGCTGGCGAAACGGTTCGGTCTCGGCCGCGGGTTCGAGATCTACGACGAAGACTTCGGCCAGGGCCGCGCCGAGCGTCCGGCGAAGGACACCACCGATCGCGCGCTCGCCTACCTGCAGCAGGCGCCCGCGGGACCGCTGTTCCTCTGGGTGCACTATTACGACCCGCACTATCCGTACACGCCGCCCGAGCCGTATCGCTCGCGCTACGCCGCAAACCCTTACCTCGGCGAGGTCGCCTCGATGGACGAGCAGCTCGGCCGGCTGATCGAAGCGTTCCGCAAGCGCGGTGATGTGGCGGTCATCGCCGCCGCCGATCATGGCGAGGGACTCGGCGATCACGGCGAGCTGCAACATGGCGATCTCCTTTACGAGAGCACGATGCATGTGCCGTTCGTCGTCACCGGACCGAACGTCGCGCCTGCGGTGGTCGACACGCCATTCAGCCTCCGCCACATTCGTGACGTGGTGCTCTCGTTCGCCGGCCTCGGCGAAGTCGCGACGGAGAAAGTCGTCCTCGGCGAAGCGATGAAGCCCTTTCTCGATTACGGCTGGCGGCCGCAGGTCATGGCCGTGGACGGGCGTCTGAAGACGATCCTCGCCGGACGGACGGAGGTGTATGACGTCGTTGCCGATCCGCGCGAACAGCACGATCTCGCCGCGACGGCCGATCTGTCGCGCGATGCGCGTGCGGCGTTACGCGACTATCCGATTCCGTCCGCCACGCCCGCGCCGTCAGCGGCGCCGCTCGATGCCGAAGCACAACGCAAGCTCGCGTCGCTCGGCTACGTCGCGTCGAGCGTGGCGCCCGTGATTCGTCCCGATGCGCCGCGTCCCGCCGATATGACGGCGCTCTTCCCGCTGCTCGAACAGGCGGCGGCGCTGTTCGTGCGCGAGCAGTACGCGGCGGCCGTGCCGCTGCTCGAGAAGATCCTCGAGAAGGATCCGCACAATCTCGACGCAGCATTGCGTCTCGCGACGTCGTATTCATCGCTCGGCCGCAATGCCGAGGCGGAGGCCGCGTTCGAACGCGCGCGTGGAATCGCGCCGAAGTCGCAGGACGTGCGCACGTATCTGGCGCTGCACTATGCCCGGACGAAGGATTGGGAAAAAGCGGTTCCGCTGCTCGAAAGCGTGCTCGCGGAAGCGCCCGATCGCCTTCCGGCGATCGAAGCGCTGGCGCTCGCGCGCGAACGGCAGCGCCGCATTCCGGAAGCGATTGCGTTGCGCCGCCGCGCGTACTCGATGCGCGCTGCGACACCCGCGGAGCTCGCGAACCTCGGCCGGATGCAGATGGCGGTCGGCGACACGAGCGGCGCGATTGCGTCGTTGGAAGGCGCCGGAGCGGGACACGAGCTCGAGTTAGGCGTGTTGTATCTCGCCTCGGGACGCTATGCGGAAGCGCGTGAGGCACTCGACCAGGTGCCGCCGTCGAGCGCCGACTACCCGATGGCGCTCTTCAAGCGCGCGCAGGTCGCGGTGCTGCTG
>JALYOB010000762.1 GCA_030857085.1 Acidobacteriota bacterium
CCTCGCGTCATCCCGGCAAAGTGATCACATACGTGAGCGATGCGATCTCGGTCGCACCCGCGCCGCTGCGGCTCTGGCAAACGCTCTGGTCCGGAAAGCTCTTCGCCGTAAAGACCGCACGCACGCTCGAGCTCTCAGCGCGCGGCGAGGCGATGGAGATGGGCCACACGCTGCCTGTCCTGTCGAACTGCGTCGTCCCTCGCGCCATCGTCGATACGATCGTCGAGCAATTCGGCGATCTTTGCATCTCCACTACGGCCGATTCCTGTTTCGCCTATCGCTTCTGCGCTCTGTACGACGACTACCTGCATTTCGATCGCGCGCTCGCCATTCTCTACGGCTCCCATCGCAGCGCAGGCCTCGGCTATCTCAAGGGAGAAGGCGGCGACTTTGCCGATTACCTCCGCACGTGGCACGGCGATACATGGCTCGACGCCGCGCCGATCCCGGGCGTGAATCTCGGCTACAACATGCTCTTTCACGAGTACGAGCTCGTGCGGCGATCGCCCGCCGGCAAACGGTTGCCGCCGCTCGATCGCGAAGGCTATCTGCGCGACCTCGCGCGCGGACTCGTTTTCGTCGAGGACGATCAGCAGCGCGAGAAGCTGCGCCGCCTGCTCGAAGAGCACGGCTGGAAAGGCGAACTGCCGGCGTACACGCCCGCCGAACCGCGCTCCGGCCGCTGGCGCCGCGTCGTCAGAACACTGCGACAGCGCGCCGCGCTCTTCACCGCCGCCCGCTTCGACAGGCAGCCGCGCAGCATCTCCGGCTTTGCGTTCCGCTCCGACGAGGAGGCTCTTCACTATGCTCTCCGCTTTCCCAGACAGCCTGCCGCGGACGCGGAACACCTGAGCCTCGTCGAGCCGGTGGAAGTCGGCATGGCCGCTCCATGACCACCTCGGTCGCTGTCGTCGTTCCGACACGCAATCGCGCCGATCTCGCGATTGCCGCCATCCACTCCCTGCTGGCGATTCGGCAGTCCCGCCTTCGCCACGTCATCGTCTCGAACAATTCCTCCGAGCCGCACCACGTGCAGAAGCTCGAGCAATTCTGCCGCCGCTCCAATGACGCTCGTCTGCTCCACGTGCGGCCTCCCCGCGCGCTCGGCATGGCCGAGCATTGGGACTGGGCCATTGAAGAAGCGCTGGTCCGATCCGATGCAACCCACATTGCACTCCATTACGACCGCAGGATTTCGAGGCCGGACCTCGCACAGGTTCTCGATCTGAGCGCGCGATGGGCGGACGTTCCAATCACCTATGCACTCGATGTCGTCTATCCGCTCAATGGCCGTTTTTTCGTTCAACAGATGCCATGGAGCGGCGCGGTTTACGAGATTCGCACCGCTCGCGCATTGGAGCTCGCGGCGCGCGGCTTACTGACCGACCTCTGGCAGGCGTTTCCCGTGCTCGTGAATTGCGTCACGCCGCGCACCGTCATTGAGCGCGTTCGCGCCCGCTTCGGCAACGTGTGCAACTCCACCAGTCCCGAATCGTGCTTCGGATTACGTTTCGCCGCCGTCGAGGAACGCTACCTCCATTTCGACAAAGCGGCCGGAATTCATTATGCGATGGGACGGAGCAACGGAATGGGCTACGTCCGCCAGGATGGCTCCGCGACCTTCGCCGACTTTACGAAACTCTGGGGCGATCGGCCGTGGCTCGATGCCGCTCCACTGCCGGGCGTGAGCCTCGGTCAGAACAGCTTCTATCACGAGTACGCACTGGTCCGGCGCCAGTGCGGCGACGCGAAGCTTCCGCCAATCGAAATGAAGGGATATCTCGAGGATCTCGCCCGCGGCCTCAATTGGATTGCCGAGCCGGCGAAACGAGCCGAGATGCGAAACCTTCTCATCCAGCACGGCTGGCGCGAGCAAAACGCCGACGTGCCGGAGAAAAGAGCTGACACGCTGCGGGGAAAGTTCGCACGCTTTCTGATCGATCATCTCCCGCTTGCGCGCCGCAGCGCAGCGTCCGGCTACAGCCGCGAAACAACTGCGTTGCATTACGCACAAAAGCATCCCATCCCGCCAGTTGCACACAACGACTTCATCGCGCCGCTCCAGCCGCTGCGTGTCGAGACCGAATGACGACCGCGGACACACCGCACATCGCCGCTGTCCTGTTGACGCGCGATCGTGGCGCACTCGCGATCGCGGCGATGCGTTCGCTCATCGAACAGGATGGTGATGTCGAGGTCTTCGTCTCCGACAATTCCACGCACCCTGATGACTTACTGCGGGAAACCTGCCGCGACATCCCTTCTGTGCAGTACATGCGGCTCGGCGGCACAGGCG
>JALYOB010000321.1 GCA_030857085.1 Acidobacteriota bacterium
CACTCCAAACTAAATCGGCCGCGCCACGAAGAACAACTTCACCGTCGGCGCCTCCACCGCATCCGCCTCGCCGTACGGATCAAAGTCAAGAACATCTACAGGCGCGAGCTTCGCGTCGCCTAGGGCTTTGGTGATGTCGCGCTCGCTGTAGGCGCGCTGGCGATGCTGCTCGTGAATCTCCACGCGTTTGCCGCCGAGGCTTGCCCATCCGGTGACGTTCGCACGGCCGATCTTTTCGCGCTTGCGATACGTGGTCGCGATCTCGAGGTGATAGTCGCGTCCCTTCGAGATGTACGGCTCCGACATCCCCCAGACTTCGGGATAAATCTCGGGATGGTTCATGTCGAAGAAAAAGAGCGAGTCGTGATCCATCACCGAGCGGACGGATTGGAAGGCCGCAGTGAGATCGCCGATTTCGAGCAGGTGATTCAGGCTGTCGTAGAGACAGGTGATGCGGGCGAACTTGCCGCGAAACGGAAGCGCGCGAAAGTCGCCGGCCACCAGCCGCGACGACCGTGTGCGCGCCATGTCGAGCATGGCCACCGATGCGTCGACACCGGTCGACCTCCATCCCTGCTTTCGAAAGTGATGGACCACGAGGCCGGTGCCGCATGCGAGATCGAGATGCGTGCGCTTCGCAGTCGGATAGCGATCGAGCGTCTCGTCGAGGAGCTTCTGTGCGGCGCGGAAGAACCGCTCGCCGAGCGCTTTGTCGTACGCATACGCAAACGCGCCGTACGCCTCGGACGCGCTGCTCACTCCTCCCACTTGTAGAAGCCCTGCCCCGTCTTTTTGCCGAGCTTCCCTTCAGCGACGAGCGTGCGCAGCAGCTGCGGCGGCTCGAAGCGGGGGCCGAGCGTCGAGGAGAGATATTCAGCGATCCCGAGGCGCACATCGAGGCCGACCAGATCGGTGAGACGCAGCGGTCCCATGGGATGGTTGTAGCCGAGCTCCATCGCCCGATCGATGTCTTCGGCCGAGGCGACGTTTTCTTCGAGCATGCGAATGGCTTCGAGGCCGATCGCCACGCCGAGGCGGGAGGTGGCGAAGCCGGGGCTGTCGCGAACGATGATCGCCGTCTTCCCCATGCGGGTGGCAATCGATCGCACCTGCTCGACGGTCGTATCGGAGGTGCGCTCGCCGCGCACGATCTCGATGAGTTTCATCAGATGCGGCGGATTGAAAAAGTGCATGCCGATGAAGCGATCGCGGCGCTCGACGTTCGAGGCGAGTTTGGTGATGGAGATGGAAGAAGTGTTCGAGGCGAGGATGGTGTCGGGACCGCAGAAGAGGTCGGCCTGGCCGAACAGCTCGACCTTCAGTTCGAAGCTTTCCGGAACGGCTTCGATGATGAGATCGGCGTCGCTGACGGCAGGTTCGAGCTCGGGGATGAGCTGCACCCGTTCGAGCGCGGCGCTCGCGTCGCTCGCGTTCACCTTCCCCTTCTCCACGCCTTTGCGCAGGATCGAGTCGATGGCCGCTTTGGCGGCGTCGAGCGCGCTTTGTTCGACGTCGAAGAGAACGGTGTCGTAGCCGGCGACGGCGGAGAGATACGCGATGCCGCGGCCCATCGTGCCGGTGCCGAGGATGGTGATCTGGCGAACCATGGCGCGCGAGTCTATCAACTCGGCGCGCCGCTGCGAACGCGCGTCAGACCGAGCGCATGGCGAGCTTGAGGATCTCGCGATGGGTGAAGTAGTTCACCGCCGGGTCGTCGAGGTGGAATGTGTAGGTGAAGCGCTCGTCGTTGTCGGCGATGAAGGTGAAGCGGAAGTAGCGGTTCTCGCTGCCGTCGCCGAACTCCTTGATTCCGGAGGCCTGGCTGCTCGGATCTTCCTCCACCTTCAGCACGCGATAGAGCTTGTGCGCGCTGATCGGGAGATCGTCGGGCGGATAGTGGATGAACTGGATCGCGTAGATCGACTTCGGATCGATGTCGCGTTCCGGATACTCGGCCATCGCCTCGCCGGCGACACCGGTGAACCAGGTCTCTTCTTCCTTGAAGAGGACGAGGTTCGCGGAGTTGTCGGTCATCGGCAGCGCGCCGCGATCGAGGTGGATGTGCTGCTCGGGATCGGACGCGTCGCGGAGCTGCGTGAGGAGCTCGATGAGGTACTGGATGCCCTCGCGCGTGCCGGTGAGCGCGACCTCGTCGTCTTCGTCGGAAATCCAGACGTCGAGCCACGCTTCTTTCGGAAGTTTGATGCGGCTCTCGAGGGCGTCGCGGGTGATGGCCGCGAATCCAAGGCGCTTCGCTGCAGCGAGCAGGAACTCGTTGCAATGCGGATCGTCGATCAGGTTCTGCCGTGCGTAATCGAGCGCCGCTTCGTACGCGCCCTTGCGGCCGAAGTCATGGCTGAGATCGAACTGGCTGATGATCTGATCGAGAATCTGTGCGTAACGCTCTGCGGCGGGATTGGACATAGGCAACTAGGCTGAAACAGACCGGAACCTATCATATTTCCGGAGGGGGACTGGGGGGTGGTTGGTTGTCCGTTGTCCGTTGTCCGTTAGTTGGTTGGCGGTTGGCGGTTGGCGGTTCTCGGTGTTGACTCACGTGCGGTTCAGCCGGCGGATGAAGTAGGCAGGCTGTTTACGGTTGTGGGCGAACGCCACGACTTCGGTTCGCGCGTCGAGTCTCACGAAGATCACGTGGTACGGGAAGGTGTGGATCGGCATCCGGCGGACGTGCGGGTCGGTAATTTCCGGCACACGGCCGCCGATCTGAGGGAACTCGTCGATCAGCTTGAGCACCTTCCGCGTCTCTTGCGCAAATCGTGCGGCGACGCGCACGTCGCGTTCGCGGTACCACGCCACGGCTTCGCGCAATTCGACTTCGGCGGCGGCGATGATCTGTAGCACCATCAGCGCTGCAGGACTTCTTTTTCCACGCGGGCGAGCACCTCGCGCCAGTCCGTGCTTTCCAGCTCGCCGGCGCGCGCAGCTGCGACGCGGTCGCGAATCTCGTCGGCCCAGGCATGTTCCACCTGCTCTTCCGTGTCGTGCAGGCTCTCGAGCAGTTCGGCCGCGAGCTTCGCCCGCTCGTCGAGCGGCAGTTCGAGCGCCTGATCGAGCAGTTCGCGGGTCGCGCGCGTCATGAGGACATCGTACCGTGTACCGGGGGAGGTTGTCCGTTGTCCGTTGGTTGGTTGTCGGTTCTCGGTTGTCGGTTCTCGGTTCAACGGACAACGGAGAACGGACAACCCCGTCCCTCAATCCGCCCCGAACTTCGTTTTCTCCGAGTCGTACGTGCGGCCGCGCCAATGCACCTGGCGGCGGATGCCGGTGTACCAGATCGAGCGGAGCATGATCCAGCACCAGACGCCGATCATCAGGGGGTGGGCGAAGAGGGCGTTGATGACGCCGTAGCGCAATGAGGTGAAGAGGATCAGGCGTGTGAGGGCGATCACCGCAACGATCGCGATTGCGTAGGGGTTGCCGAAAAGCGCGAGGACGTACGGGAGGATGTGCACGGCGACCGCGACGGGGAGAAACAGCAGCGCGACGAGATAGCTGCGGTTGAAGGCGACGAAGGCGTTCTTGGTGAAGCCTTCCACGATCTCCCGCAGGCCGTGATACATGCGGACGTGCACGTCGTCGTCGGCGCGCACGATTTCCGTTCGCCTGCCGCTGCGGCGCATCAAACGCGCGAGGCCGACGTCGTCGATCACCGCATCGGCTAATGCGGTGTGGCCGCCCGATTTTTCGTACGCCTCGCGCGTCACGAGATTGCCGGTGCCGCCGCCGATAGCGAGGAGGCGGAAGCGGCTTCGGTTCGTGAGCCAGATCGGCAGGAACGAGAAGGCGAACGTGGAGAGGTTCGGCATCACCACGTGTTCCCAGAAGCCGCGCATTTCAAAGCAGGGAAAGAGCGTGAGCAGCGCAACGTCGCGGCCTTCGATGTGCGCCACCGCCGCTTCGACTGCGTGCGGCGCGTAGATCACATCCGCGTCGACGAACAGCAGCAGCTCCCCTTTCGCGTGTGACGCGCCGAGGTGGAGCGCGTGCGGCTTGCCGAGCCAGCCGTACGGCGGTTCGACTCCGTTCACCACGATCAACCGCGGGTCGTCGATCGACGCGAGAATCGCGGCCGTGGCGTCGGTGGAGCGATCGTTCACCACGATCAGCTCGAGGGTCGGATAGCTCTGCGCGAGCATCGCCCGCACGGTCCGTTCGATGGTCCGCTCTTCATCGCGCGCAGGGATGATCACGGAGAGGAGAGGCGTCGCGCGCGGCGTGCGATGGCGCAGGCGCGGCACCAGAAGGAGGTTGACGATCGTGCGACCGAGGGTGAGGAGCCAGACGATGAGGACGAGCTGGGACCAGAAAAAATCGCCGCCGGCGTGGAGACCGGCGGCGAAGGAGAGGATCACGAAAAGAGATTATGCCGTGCCGATGCGGCGCTGCGCTTCGACTGCGTACGGCGACTCGGGGTATTCGGTGGCGATACGGCGATACGCCTCGAGCGACTTGGCGGCATTGCCTTCGACCTCGTACGCCTGCGCGAGCAGCGCGAGAATCGCGTCGCCGGGGAGCGAGGGATCGCTCTTCTGCAGCTCGGCCTGCAACTCGGTCGCGACCTGATTCGCCTCGCCATTCTCCAGACGGATCTGATAGAGGCTGAAGCGCGCGGTGCCGACCAGCACGTTGTTCTTGTGATCGCCGATGAACTCTTCGAGCTCGCGGCGTGCGGTCTGCGTGTCGCCGCGGCTGGCGGCGATGCGGGCGAGATAGAGGCCGGCCACGTCGTTCGCGTCGGTGCCGGAGTACTTCTCCTGCACGGCCTTGAACTCCTTCTCGGCGGCGGTGTTGCGCTCCGCTTCGGTTTTGAAGTGCGGTCCGGTCGGCGCGGGCTGTCCCTGCGGCGTCTCGCCCACCTGCGCGTCGAAGGTGGCGATGGCGCTCGCGAGCGCTTCCTGCCCGTTCCGCTCGCGCGTGGAGCGATAGAAGTAGATGCCGTACGCGATCAGCGCGATCGCGACTGCAACGCCCGTAACCGTTGCGAGCAGGCGCTGGTTTGCGCGGGCCTTCGACGACAATGCGCCGATTTCATCGACGAACTTGTCGTGTCTGAGGTCATGCCGGTGTTGACGATCCATGCGTGGGAAAAGCCTCCGTTAAGCCGCGGGGACTGTAGTTCACGCGCGCGGAACCGTCAATCAATGCGCAGGATTCCCCTCGGCGGCCGTACAATGCACGCACTGTCACATCCGGCGCAACGATTGCACTACGGCGAACTCGCATTTGATCTCTGCATGAACGGGAGCACCATGACCGCGCGGCGCGCGCTTTCGGCCTCGATCCTCTTTCTACTGACCTCCATCGCGGCGTTCGCAGCTCCGAAACGCGCCGCCGAGGACACCACTCCCACCGCCACGGTGCTCTGCTACCACATCGTCGAGGCACCGGCCGCGCCGCGGATGCACATCGACCGGGAGACGTTCCGCCAGCATCTCCGCTATCTGGAGATGACCGGCTACAACGTCGTGCCGCTGCGCCACGTGTACGAGTTCGTCACGGGCAAACGCGCGTCGCTGCCGAAGAACGCGGTGGTGATCACGTTCGACGACGGCTGGCGCAGCACGTACACCGAGGTCTTCCCCGAGCTGCAGAAGCGCAAATTTCCGTTCACCGTATTCATTTATCCGAACATCATCGGCAAGACGTCGAACGCGCTGACGTGGGAACAGATCCGCGAGA
>JALYOB010000763.1 GCA_030857085.1 Acidobacteriota bacterium
TTCATCACCAGCACGACCCAGGGGGTCATGCCGGTGGTGGAGATCGACGGACGAGTGATCCGCAACAGCCGCCGCGGCGACGTGACGACGCACCTGCAACAACTGTTCGACGAGGCGGAACGGAACAGCTGAAGCGGAACCCCGCGTCAGGCCGTGGCCAGTACCGGCGGCGGAGCCGCGACGAGCGTTCGCCGCGGCGCAGTCCGGAGCGTGCCGTGCACGCGGAACTGACGCGGCGACATCCCGTAGCGAAGCCGGAACTGCTGCCGGAAGTAGTTCTCCGACTCGAAGCCGCAGCGGCGGGCGACCTGCGAGACCCGCACGTTGCCCCCCTTGAGCAGCCGCGCGGCCTTCTCGAGCCGTTTCTCTTTCAGAAACTGGCTGAGCAGCCGTCCGGTGATGCGGTGAAAGCGGCCGGAGATGTATTGGCGTGTGTAGCCGAGCTCTTTGGTCACCGCTTCCACGGTGACTTCCTCATCCGCACGCAGGCGGCGACGCACGGTTTTGATGAGCGATCGCAGCAGGCCGTCCATGAGATTCTCCTTCGGTCAGGCCTCGACGTTGAATGACTGCGTAGCCCGCGCTACTCTTGCGGAGCGGCTCGGGAGCGTCTACAACCACCTTTTTTGGATGGCCGTAATCATAGCAAAAATCGGAGAAAAACCGTGGCTGAAGACGATTTCCTGAAAAAAGTCCCTCTGTTCGTGGAGTTCGAGCCGCACGAGCTCGCGCATCTCAGCCGCTCCCTGCACGCTTCGCATTTCGGGCCGGGCGACGTGATCCTGCAGGAAGGAAACGCCAATCGCGCACTGCACATCGTCCGCAGCGGACGCATTCGCGTGACGCGCACAGTCACGGATCACGAAGTGCCGCTCTGCGATCTGTTCGAAGGACAAACGTTCGGCGAGCTCTCGATCATCGAAGACGGCGTCGCCTCAGCGACATTGCACGCGGTGACGGACACGGAAGTGCTGTCGATCTCGATGGCCGATCTCGCCGAATTCCTCCGCCACAATCCGACCGCCGCCGCCAAGTTCTGGCGCGAGATCGCCGTCGACCTCCGCAGACGCCTATTGCAGACGAACGACGTCGTGCGCAGCTATTTCGAAGTGAACCGCGCCCTCATCGAGAACCCGACGTTTCGTGAGGCGTATGCGATGTGTAATCGGTGATTTGAGTTGTCGGTTGTCGGTTCTCGGTTGTCGGTGGTCAGTCGAACGTCGTGGTTCCATCACGGACAACCGCTAACGGACAACCGATAACCGATAACCGACAACCGATAACCCACACCCGACAACAAACTCACGCCTTCCGCGTCCACCTCTCCCCATCCCGCTTCCGATACTTCTCCATCATCTGACCGAACTTTTCATCGAGATCGATGTCGAGGGAGTTGGCGAGACAGACGAGAACGAAAAGCGCGTCGGCGATTTCGCCGCCGGCGTCGCCGATCTCTTCGCCCGGCTTCGGCTTTTTGCCGCCGTATTGATGCATCAGCACGCGCGCGAGCTCACCCACTTCTTCGGTGAGACGCGCGAGCATCGGCAGGGGAGGAAAGTAGCCTTCTTCGAATTGGGAGATCCACGCGTGGACCTCGTCCTGGATCGGTCGCAGCGACATAGGCGCGCATTTTCGCTGTGCTACGATTTCGCCGCAATGCGGGTTCTGAGTCTGGTGCTGGGTGGGCTGCTCGTCGCAGGCGCGGCGCACGCCGATGTGAAGCTCGTCATCAGGCGCGACGGGAAGAAGGAAATCTCGAACATCACCCCCGCAACGACCCGCGGAACCGATCTCTCCTGGCTCTCCAAACGCCACGACCGCCGCTCGCAGTTCGATCCGATCATCGAACGCTACGCCGCAAAGTACAACGTCGATCCGACGCTCGTCCGCGCAGTGATTCAGGTGGAGTCGAACTTCAATCCCGCCTGCGTCTCGCACAAAGGCGCGCGCGGTCTGATGCAGCTGATGCCGGAAACGGCAAAGCGTTTCGGCGTCACGAACATCCACGACCCCGAGCAGAACATTCACGGCGGCGTGAAGTACCTCTCGTATCTGATGCGCCTCTTCAATGAGGACATGCCGCGCGTCCTCGCCGGCTACAACGCGGGCGAAAACGCAGTGCTCAAGTACGGCGGGATTCCTCCGTATCAGGAGACGTCGAATTACGTGACGCGCGCGCTCACGGTCTACCACGGACGTCCCTACGGCACCGCAACGTCCTTCCGCGGCAGACGCGGCAAGCCGCTCCTCCGCGGCGGCTTCGGCCGCGCGTTTGTTGCGGTTTGGTAGAG
>JALYOB010000764.1 GCA_030857085.1 Acidobacteriota bacterium
GCGAGTTGCCAGGGCCGCTCCGCCCGGGCGACCACGCCCTGGCAACTCGCCACTCGCTACTCGCCACGTGTATCCAACCGACAACCGAGAACTTCCCCAATCACTCCGGATACGAAATCACAATCATGGCCACGAACGGCCGCACCATCCGCATCTTCGTGTCGGACGAGGAGAGCTCGCGGTCGCCGCTGACGCCGTCGATCGCGCGCTGCATGATTTTCGGCGGATTCTCGGGCGTCTTGATGTCGAACGAGAGCTGCATGTGGCATTTGCCGCCCGCAGTGGCGAGCTTGCCGCCGCGCCAGTCGGTGACGATGCCGCCGTAATCCCAGCCGAAGCCGTTCAGCGTGAAAGGCGCACCGTTGAGCTTCTCGATCTCTTCGAGCTTCGAGCCGACGTGAATGCCCGAGAAGGTCTTCCACTCGCTGTCCGCCGGGATGCGCAGCCACTCGGGCGTCTGACGCTTCTTCGTGTCGCGCCAGACGATCTCTACGCGGCGTTTCGCGTCATTCGGAAAAAGGATCGTGCCGGGCGTCGTATCGCCTTCCGCGACGTGGATCGTGCCGCGGGTGACGTTCGCCGCGCCGAACTGCGCGATGAGCTTCTTCTCGCTCGTATCGGGCGACCACACGCCGGTGCATGTGATCTCGTCGGCGGCATACGCGGCGAGGCTGCAGAAGACGGTCAGAACGAGAGCGATTGCGCGGTGCATGCGCACGATCGTAACCCCTTTCGTTTTGTTATCCTCCGCCCCTCTATGGCCGAACAGTCCCTGCGTGACGTCCGCATCGAAAAACGGGAGCTCCTCGAGCGGGAGGGAATCCAGGTTCACCCCGATCGCTTCGAGCGCACGCACACGCTCCGCGAGGTGATGACGCTCGCGCCCGGAACGCACGTGCGCGCCGCGGGTCGCGTCGGCCAGATGCGCAAATTCGGCAAGCTCACCTTCGCGACGCTCGAAGACTTCGACGGGCACATTCAGATCGCGCTCCTGCGCGACGAGCTCGATGCCGATCCGGAAGTTTCGAAGAAAAAATACGAGCTCTTCTCCAAAGGCATCGACCGCTGGGACTTTCTCGGCGTCGAGGGGGAGATGTACTTCACCGACAAGGGCGAGCTCACCATCCGCGTGAAGAGCTGGACGCTCCTCGGCAAAACGCTGCAGCCGCCGCCCAACAAATACCAAGGCGTCAAAGACATCGAGACGAACTGGCGCAAGCGCTATCTCGATCTCGTCTCGAACGAAGAGACGCGCCATCGCTTCCGTGTACGCACGAAGAGCGTCAACGCGATCCGCGACTATCTCAATCGCAACGGCTTCGTGGAAGTCGAGACGCCGATCCTCAATACGCAGCAGTCGGGCGCGCTCGCGCGTCCTTTCTTCTCGCACCACAACGCGCTCGACATGGAACTCGTGCTGCGCATTGCGCCGGAGACGTATCTCAAGCGCCTGATCGTGGGCGGCTATGACCGCGTGTACGAATTCGCCCGCTGCTTCCGCAATGAAGGACTCGCCGCATCGCATCTGCAGGAATTCACGATGCTCGAGTACTACGCGTCGTACTGGAATTACGAAGACAACATGTCTTTCACCGAAGAGATGTTGCGCTACGCGATTCAGGAGGCGGTCGGCACGCTGCAGATCGAGCGCGGCGGCCATACGATCGATTTCGCGCAGCCGTGGCCGCGGCGCAGACTGGCCGACGTGATTCTCGAAAACAGCGGCATCAACATCGACGAGCACACAGACGCCGATTCCTTACGCGCGGCGATTTTCGCTGCGAAAGTGGAGCTCGACAATCCGACCGCCGGACGCGGCTCGCTCGTCGATCAGCTGTACAAACGCACCGCCCGGCCGAAGCTGATCCAGCCGACGTTCATCGTCGGACATCCGGTCGACCTCTCCCCGCTCGCCCGCCGCAATGACACGAACCCCAATGCGGTCGATCGCTTTCAGCTGGTGGTCGACACGTGGGAAGTGATCAACGCCTATTCCGAGCTCGTCGACCCGCTCGACCAGCGCCGCCGCTTCGAAGAACAGGCGGACCTGCGCAAAAAAGGGGACGACGAGGCGATGCCGGTCGACGAGGATTACCTGACCGCCATGGAATTCGGCATGCCCCCGATTTCCGGCTGGGGCATGGGCATCGATCGCTTCGTCGCGCTCCTGACGGATGCGCCGAACCTGCGCGACGTGGTCTGGTTCCCGCTCATGAAGCCGTTGACGGGAGAGGAAGAGGCAGAGGAAGACGAATAAAGAACGTGTCATCCCGAGCGACGTCGAGGGAT
>JALYOB010000765.1 GCA_030857085.1 Acidobacteriota bacterium
GGCTTGCGCTCCGCGCCGTGAAGATTCGTCACCACGGCGAAGCGGCCCGTGCGCGAAACCGCCAGCCACGATCCGCCATGCACCGCATCGCGTCCGCCTAACACCTCGGGCGCATCGCTCCAGAAGTGAGCGTCATGCGTCGCGCGGTCGTAATCCTCATCCCGATTCGCCGCGATCACGAGCGGATACAGCGGCGACGCGCGGTGTGCGATGGCGACGAGACACAAAGCCGCGAGAGTCTATCCGCGCTGGCAGCGATTGCGATGACTCGCCGCGCCCGCGGCGCGGTTACAGAGGCCCAACGGTCGTGGCGCTCTCCGGCTCGGCGCGCGTCCACCGGTGATACTTTGCGCGCCATGAGAACGCTCTTTGCCCTCACACTCGCCGTCACGATGACGGCGTCTGCGCAACAACCGGCGGCCACGAACAAAGAACTTCCCGCGGGCTACTGGCCCGAGGGGAAGTCGCAGGAGATTCTGAACAAGACGGAGACCATCCGCCTTGCGCCCGATCTCTCGAAACTCACCAGCGACGAACGCGCCGCGCTCAAAGACCTCTTCGAAGTCGGCAGCATCATGCAGAGGATCTACGAGGTCTCGCGTCATGCCGAGGCGCGCGAAGCTCTCGATCAGCTGCGCATCGTCGACATCCGTCTCGGGCAGCCGAAGCGCACGCAGAACCTGCTCGATCTCTATCGCCTCTCTCAGGGACCGATCGCGACGACGCTGACCAATCAGCGCGAAGCCTTTCTCCCGGTCAAGCCGCAGACGCCGGGACGCAACGTGTATCCCGCCGATGCGACGCGCGAAGAGCTCGACGCCTTCCTCGCCGCGCATCCGGAAATGCGCGAAGACATCCTTGGCGAACGCACCGTCGTGCGCCGCGCGACGTCGACCAACACCGGCATCGACATCACCACGCTCAATACCTTTCACCTCATCCGCCTTCTGAATCCGGGGCTGCTCGAATATCTGCGCGCGCTGCACGACAAGCCCGATCCGAAGGCGTTCTACGCAGTGCCGTATCCGGTTGCCTATCCGGATGACATGTTCAGCGCGTATCAGCTGCTCATGCGCGCGGCGACGACGCTGGAGCCGAGCGACGCGGAGTTCGCGCGTTACCTGCGCAATCGCGCGCGCGACCTCATGTCGAACGATTACGAGAGCGGCGACGCGGCGTGGGTGACCGGTCGCTTCAAGCATCTCAACGCGCAGATCGGCGCGTACGAGACGTACGACGACGCGCTGTATGGCGTGAAAGCGTTTCACAGCATGAGCATCATGCTGACCAATGAACCGGCAACCGCGGAGCTGCGCAAGGCGCTCGCGGGACTGCAGGCCATCGAAGACGCGCTGCCGTACGAGCATCACAAACGCGTGCGGGAAGACATCCCGGTCGGCGTGTATGAAGTGATCGCCGATTACGGTCAGGCGCGCGGCACGAACACCGCCACGATCCTGCCGAACGATCCGCTGTTCTCGCGCCGCTATGGCCGCACGATCATGCTGCGCGAGAACATCATGAAGAACCCGGAGATCTTCGCGGCCGATCTGCGCGTGTGGCGCGCGGCGACCGCGGATGTGCATGCGAAAGATCTCGAGGCCGAAGGGAACTTTCAGCGCACGTTGTGGCACGAGGTGGGCCACTACCTCGGCGTCGATCGCGACAAGCAGGGCCGCACGCTCGACGTCGCGCTCGAGGATTACGCCGATGCGATGGAAGAGATGAAGGCGGATCTCGTCTCGCTCTTCACGCTCCATCGCATGAACCATCCGGCGCTGCGCGCGGTGCAGGCCGGCGGCATCCGCCGCACGCTCCAGAACGTGCAGCCGCGCCGCGACCAGCCGTATCAGACGATGCAGCTCGTGCAGTTCAACTGGTTCCTCGAACATGGCCTCTTCACGGCCGATCCGAAGACCGCGCGCCTGACGGTGCACTACGACCGCTATCTCGAAACCGTGACCTCGCTGCTGCGCGAAGTGCTGCGCCTGCAGTACGAAGGCGACAAAGCCGCGACGGCCGCGTTCTTCGATAAATGGACGACGTGGAAACCGGAGCTGCACGAGAAACTCGCCGCCGGCATTCGCGAGGCGCAGGGCGCCCGTTTCCGCATCGTCAAATACAGCGCCTTAGGCGAATGATCCAGGAGTGCGGCGGCAAAGCCGCCGCTCTGGTATCGCGCGGCAAAGCCGCGCGTTTGGAGTGCGGTGACGCCAGTCACCGCTTTCACTTCAACGTGACCCGAAGCCAAAGCGGCGACTTGCGTCGCCGCACTCCAAATCGCGGC
>JALYOB010000322.1 GCA_030857085.1 Acidobacteriota bacterium
TGCTCGAGCTGGTCTTCGTCGGCGCGCAGGGTGACGTCAGGACCGGAGGCGTCGATCGGCACGCGCGTTTCCAATGCGATCACGCGCTGCACGACCTCGCGCACGCGCACCTCGCGTTTGCGCGGGTCGGGCAGCCGCGCAAGCTGCGCGTACGCTCGCGTGAAGCGCGTCAAAGCCTCGGTGCGTGTGCCGATCACGCGCATGCCGCGTGCGAGGTCATCGCGCCAGTCGTCCGGCAGCTGCTCGCGCGTCACCAGTTGTTCGAGACTCGACGCGATCGACTTGATCGGCGCGAGGGAGTTGTTCAGTTCGTGGCCTAACACGCGCACGATGCGCCGCCACGCTTCGACTTCCTCCTCGCGCAACGCACGGGTGATGTCGGTGACGACCAGCATCCGATGCGGCGTGCCGCGCTCGCGAAACGACGACTGCTGCACGCTCCACCGTCCCGACGCGCCGCCGAACGTGCGATCGATCGTCTGCGGCGCGTCCGCCGCGAGCAGATCGCCGACACTGAGCTCGTTCGCCGTGCTGCCGATCATCCGTTCCGCGGGCATCTCGAGCAATCGCTGCGCGGCGCGATTCGCGAGCTGCAACCGATCGTTCGCATCGAACGCAAAAATCGCCACGTCGATCTGCGACAGCACCGCCCGCAACAACGCCGCTGCCTCGACCGCCTCCAGCTTCCGCGACTCCATCAGATCGGCGAGGGCATTGATCTCCACCAGCACATCGCTGAACGCATCATCGCCACGCACATTGCGCGCGCGCAGCGTGTAATCCTCCTCCCGCAACGCGGTGACGAGATTCGACAGCGTCCGAAGCGGATACACCAGCTGCTCGAGCAGCACATACGTCCCGATGAACGCCGACAGCGCCACGAAAAAGAGAACCGTCCACCGCACCTTCCCCGAAAAATCACCGGCAAACACGAGCAGCAGCGCAATCAATGCGACCGGCACGAGGGCGGTGAGGGAGGTGAGGAGGATGCGTTTTTCAAAGGACATCGCTTAGCGCTGTTGTCGGTTATCGGTTATCGGTTATCGGCACGCCAACCGAGCACCGACAACCGAGAACCGACAACCGACAACTCACTCACACCCCATACCTCTGCATCCTCCGATACAAAGCGCCTCGCGACAAACCGAGCGCCTCGGCGGCCTTGCTCACGTTGCCGTCGTAGCGGACGAGCGCTTTGCGGATGAGGAGGGCTTCGACGTCTTCGATGCTCATGTCGTCGATTCGGCCTTCGGCCGGCGCCTGCAGGCCAAGGGCGCTGCGGCCGATGGTCGTGCCGGCGGACATCAGCACCGCACGTTCGATCACATGTTCGAGCTCGCGCACATTGCCCGGCCAGGTGTGATCGAGGAGCGCCTTCATCGCCGGAGGCTCGAAGCCGTCCACCCGTTTGCGATAGCGGCGCGCGTGCGTTTCGAGAAAATGCGCGGCGAGGAGCGGGATGTCTTCGCGGCGATCGCGCAGCGGCGGAATGCGGATCTCGACGGTGTTCAGACGAAACAGCAGATCCTGACGAAAGCGCGCCGCGCTCACTTCCTCTTCGAGCGATGCGTTCGTCGCGGAGAGGAGACGCACATCGACGCGCCGCGTTTGCGACGAGCCGACGCGTTCGAACTCGCCCGTTTCGACCACGCGCAGCAGCTTCGCCTGACCGGCGAGCGGCACGTTCGCAATCTCGTCGAGAAAAAGCGTTCCGCCATCCGCGAGCTCGAACCGTCCGACGCGATCGGCGCGCGCATCGGTGAATGCACCCTTCACGTGGCCGAACAACTCACTCTCGAAAATCGACTCCGACAATCCGCCCGCATTCACCGTCACGAGCGGCTTCTGCGCGCGTCGCGAGGCGGCGTGCAGCGCGCGCGCGACGACCCCTTTGCCGGTGCCGTTCTCGCCGCGAATGAGCACGTTCGCATCGGACGGCCCCACACGCTCGACGATCTCGAGCACAGGACGCATCGCCGGTGATGCGGCAATGAGATCGAAGCCGCGCGGGGTGAGTGCATTGTCGAGACGCTCGCTGCGGCGCAACGCGCGGCCGAGGTCGATCTGCTTGCGGATGATCCCGAGGAGACGATCGTTGTCCCACGGCTTCTGCACGAAATCGCGCGCGCCGCGCTGCATCGCGTCGACCACCAGATCGACGGTGGCCCACGCCGTCATCACCACCACCGGAAGCGTGCTGTCGAACGCATGCAGATGTTCGAGCAGCTCGATTCCTTCATTGCCCGACGTGGTGTCGCGCGTGTAATTGAGATCGATCAGCACCAGATCGAACTGGCGCGCGCCGACCGCGCGAATGACCGCGCCGGGCGAGCCTGCCGTTTCGATCTCATAGCCCTCCGGCTTCAACAGAAGCCGGAGGGCCTCGAGAATGTCGGCCTGATCGTCGCCGATGAGAATGCGAGGCGCGGTCATCAAAGCGGCTAATCGTAGCGAATCGCCACGAGCGGATCGACGCGTGTGGCGCGCCGCGCCGGAAGGTAGCTGGCGACGAGTGCGACCGTGGCGATGATGATGCAGATCGACGCGAGCGTGATCGGATCTCCTGGTTCGACGCCATACAACAGACTGCGCATGAGGCGCGTGCTCATGAACGCGACCACGACGCCGATGGCCAGTCCGATGCCGACCAGTTTCGCGGCGTTGCCGACGATCAATCGGAAGATGTCCCGCGCCTCCGCGCCCAGCGCCATGCGAATGCCGATCTCCGAGGTCCGCTGTGTGACCGCGTAACTCATGATGCTGTAGATGCCGACGGCCGCGAGAATCAGCGCGATCAACGAAAGTCCCGTCAGCAGCAGAAGACTGAAGCGCCGTCCCGCGAGCAGTTCGCCGCGCTTCGCTTCGAGCGTTTCGGTCGTGATGATCGGTTGCTGACGATCGATGCGGCGCACCACGGCACGCATCGCCGGCCCGAGGGAGCTCGCGTTTTTCGCGCGCAGCACGTACGTCGCCGAACGCTGCGGCGCCTGCGTGTACGCGACGTAGCACATCGGCAGCATTTCCTCAGCAAGGCTGAGGTACTTCACGTTGCCAACGACGCCGATGATTTCATTCTGTTCGATGTCGTCGCCGTTGCTGATCGTCAGCTTCTGCCCGAGCGGGTTCTGATTCGGAAAGTACATCTTCGCGAACTGCTCGTTCACCACCACCACGCCCGGCGACTGAATGGTGTCCGTTTGCGCGACGTCACGGCCGCGCAGCAGAGGGATGCGCATCGTGCGGAAGTAGCCCGGCATCACCTTCACCGTCGTCACCGTAGGACCGCGTCCTTCCGGGAAGGGCGGCCGCCCGATGATCGAAAACGAACTGGTCATCTGGCCACCGCTCAGCGGCAGGATGTTCGTCGCGCCGACCGATTCGACGCCGGGAATCGCGGCGAGCTCGCGTTGCACACGCGCTTGAAACGCAATGTATTCAGCGTCGGTTTTGTACGCCGCACGCGCGGGCACGGCGATCGTCGCAACGTTGCGATAGTCGAATCCGGGATCGATGCCGACGATGTGCATGAAGCTGCGCAGCAGCAGTCCCGCTCCGGTGAGCAGCACGAGCGAAAGTGCGATCGCGCTCGTGACCAGCACGTTGCGGATGCGATTGCGCACGCGCCCTTCCGTCGATCCGCGCGAGCCTTCTTTCAGCGATTCGACGAGGTTCGTCTTCGATGCGCTGAGCGCGGGCGCGAGACCGAACACGATGCCCGTCAGCACAGAAAGTCCGAGCGTGAAGAGCAGCACGCCGCTGTCGATCTCCACGTTCTCGAGCCGCGGAATGTCGGCCGGTGCGACGGCGACCAGCGCGCTGATGCTCCACGCGCCGATCAGCAGTCCGCATGCGCCGGCGAGGATCGCGAGCAGCACGCTTTCGATGAGGAGCTGGCGAACGATGCGTCCGCGGCTCGCACCGAGCGCGCTGCGAATCGAGATCTCTTTCTGCCGCGCCGCTGCCCGCGCGAGCAGCAGGTTCGCGACGTTCGCGCAGCCGATCAGCAGCACCACACCCACCGCTCCGAAGAGGATCAGCAGCGCAGGACGAACGTCCTTCACCACCGCGTCGAGCATGTTGGTGAGCTGGTAACGCACGCCGGTATTCGTCGCCGGATACTGTTTCTCCAGTTGCCGCGCGAGCAGTTCCACCTCCGCGCGCGCGGTCTGCAGCGTCGCGTTCGGACGCAGCAGCGCGACCGAGTCGAGGAATTCCGAGCCGCGCGCGGTCTTGTCTTCGTCCGTCAGCGCCGGCCCCAGGGGCGTGTAGTAATCGATCTTCTCGCTGTCGGCGGGGAAGCGGAACCCGCGCGGCATGATGCCGACGACGTTGCACGGCTTGCGGGCGGTAGTGAGATGAATCGGCCGTCCGATGATGGTGCGATCGCCGTTGAAGTGGCGCTGCCAAACCTCGTAACTGAGCACGATCACGTTCGGCGCGCCCTTCACATCCTCCGCTGCAGTGAAGAGGCGGCCGAGGATCGGCTTCACGCCGAGGAGCGACATCGTGCTGGCCTCGAGATCGGTGCCGGTCAGCAGTTCCGGCTCATCGAGATCCATGAGGAACATGCCGCTGCCGCTGTACGCGCCGATTTTTTCGAACGACTTCACGCGCGCCAGGTCGGCGATGTTCGGATACGAATGCTGTCCGACGGTCGTGCCGGTGCGCAGATTCTGATTGTCGATCTTCACGATCCGCTCGGGATGGCCGTACGGCAGCGGCTCGAGCAGGATTGCTTTGACGACGGTGAAGATGGCCGTGTTCGCGCCGAGCGCGATCGCGAGCGTGAGAATCGCGATTGCGGCGAAGCCGCGCGCTTTCGCGAGACCGCGCAGCGCGAAACGGAAATCGTGGGCGAGGTTGTTCATCTCACGCCTCCGCGAGCGCGAATCCGCTCGCATTCAGCTTCTCTTCCGCCTCACGCTCGCGCGTTTCCTCGACCACGCGGCCGTCGAACAGATGCACTGCGCGATCGGCGTAGCGGGTGAACCGCGCGTCGTGCGTGACCATGCAGATCGTGGCGCCGCTGCGATGCAGATCGCGCAGCAGCTCCATCACCGCTTCGCCGTTTTTCGAATCGAGGTTTCCGGTCGGCTCGTCGGCGAGCAGAATCGCCGGCTCGCCTGCGAGCGCACGCGCAACGGCGACGCGCTGCTGCTGACCGCCCGAGAGTTGCGCGGGATAGTGCCGCATGCGATGGGCCATGCCGACGCGTTCGAGCGCCGCATCGACGCGCCGTTTGCGTTCGGCTGCGGTGAGCTTGCGATAGGTCAGCGGCAGCTCGACGTTCTCGTACACGGTGAGATCGCCGATGAGATTGAACGCCTGAAAGATGAAGCCGATCTCTTTGTTGCGAATGCGCGCGCGCTCGGCGGGCGTGAGCGATTCGACCGCCTGGCCGTTGAGTCGATAGGAGCCGGAGCTCGGCGTGTCGAGCAGGCCGAGGATCGAGAGCAGGGTGGATTTGCCGCAGCCGGACGGGCCTGCGATCGAGAGATATTCACCGCGGCGCACTTCCAGATGGACGTTCGTGAGCGCGTGCGTCTCGAGCTCGTCGGTGTAGAAGACTTTGCTCATGTCCTGAATCTGAATCAGCGCTTCGTTGCTCATGGTGGTTCTCCTCACTTGATCTCGAGGCGGTCGTGCCGCTCGTAATTGCTGGTGTCTGAAA
>JALYOB010000323.1 GCA_030857085.1 Acidobacteriota bacterium
CGCTGTGAGACGGAGCCAAAGCGGCGACTGGCGTCGCCGCACTCCAAACTCCTAAACTTTTAGTTGACAAAACGGCGCAGGGGACCTACTCCTAAAGCCATAGGAGATGCGATGAAGAAAGCGGACCGGCTCACGCCGCTCGAACTCGACATCATGAACGTGCTCTGGGACCTCGACGCACCGGCAACCGTGCAGCAGGTGCAGGAGCGGCTCGCCTCCACGCGCGGGCTCGCCTACACCACCGTGCAGACGGTGCTGAACATCCTCTGGCGCAAGGGGAAGGTGAAGCGGACGCTCGTCGAACGCGCCTACGAATACAAGCCGACGCTCAGTCGGCGGAAAGCGGCAGGCAGCGCAGTGAAAGACCTCGTGCAGCGCGCCTTCGGAGGGTCGGCCGAGGCGCTGGTGATGAATCTGGTGGAGACGAAACAGTTGACGCCGGAGGCATTGAAGCGGTTGCACGCGATGGTCGAGGAGCAGGGCGATGAGTGAAACGCTCGCCGATTTCGTCGTTCGTGCGGCGGTGCAAAGCGGCGTGATCGCACTGACTGCAATCATCTTCCTGCCATTGCTGCGGCGCGTGCGCGCCAATGTGCGTTACGCGCTGCTGGTGGCGGTAATTGCAGTCGCTGCCCTCGTGCCGTTCGTGCCCGCGATGACGATGCAGAACGCGCTGCCGGGGCGCACCGCGGAACCTGTCGCGAGACAGTCTGCCGTGGCGCGCACGTCAGCTGCGTCTATCGCGATGCCCCGCGTGCATGCACCCGCAACGCTCGCTCGCATCATCGCCGCGAGCTACGTGCTCTTTCTCATCTACCCGTGTGCGTCTCTCGTTCTCGCGCTGCGTCACGCGCGACGCTTGCGTGCGAATGCAGTTCCGAGCGATGCCTGCGGCGTTCCGGTCTTGCTGTCGCGCGAGGTGCGCGCTCCGGTCACCGTCGGCTTCCTCCGCCCCGCGATCCTCCTCCCCCACGACCTCCCGCCCGGCGCACTGGAGGCGGTGATCGGACACGAGCTCGCACACGTGCGCCGTCGCGATGCGCTCGTGCAACTCGCGCTCGAGATCGCGACGCTCCCGATCGCCTTTCATCCGCTCGTCTGGTGGCTCAAACGCGAGACCGCACTCGCACGCGAGCTCGCCTGCGACGCAGCCGTCACGCCGGCCGTCGTCGAGCCGCGGCAGTACGCGCGCATTCTCGTGGCCATCGCGCAGCAGGCGACTTCACCGCGCGGCGCCATCGCGTTCGGCGCCGCGGCCACGCTCGAGCGGCGCCTTCTCTCCTTGCGCGAACGTCCGCGGCGCGGCGCACTCGCAGCGATGCTCGTCGCGGTCACCGTCGCGATCAGCGCATACGCCGCGTGGCGCACGCCGCTGCATCTGTTCGGACTTCGCCGCGATGACATTGCCGGTCAATGGGTGCTCGACGCCCGCCACGAATTTCGGCACGCTGCGCCCCTACGACACGTTCTCGCAATCCCTCGACTTCGACGGCACGCACCTCTCCTCCGCGCAGACGCGCGTGCGCGGCGGCAGTCGTCAACATGTTGACTGGAAGGTGCGCACCGACGGCGTGACCCGCACCATCCGCGGCTGCGGAGTCACCGGCCGCGGCTTCGCCCGCTGGGACGGCGACGATCTCCTGCTCGTCATCCGCCACGGCGCGCACTTCGAGGAAACGCGCGCGCGACTGGCCGACGCGAGCACGCTCGTCTGCGACGGAACGATCATCGAAGGGAAAGGCCGCGGCGGTTTTCGCTTCGTGTTCCGCCGCGCACAGGAGAAACGCTCATGAAACGGACGCTCGCATTCGCGCTGCTGTTCGCGGCGCTCACCGTCTCCTCGCAAACCACCGAAGACAAGCCGATGGAGCAGACGAAGAAGAACATCCGGGTGCTCACCGGCGTCCCCTCCTCCCAACTCATCCCCATCATGGCTGTCATGAGCAACTCCCTCGGCGTCACGTGCACGCATTGCCACGAGGCGTCCGACTGGTCGTCCGACGCAAAGCCCGCGAAAGACGTTTCGCGCCGCATGATTCAGATGACCCGCGCGATCAACGACTCGCATTACGGCGGCAAGGTCGTGGTGACATGCAACACCTGTCATCACGGCAGCGTCGGCACGTCTCCCACTCCTCCTGTCGCAAATGCCGGCTGGAACAAACCGGCAACCTTCGCGCTGCAGCCGGCACTGCCCGCGGCCGACGAGTTGTTCGCGCGACACATGCGCGCGGTCACGCCCGCCGCGCGGCGCAATGCACGCGCGATGGGCATCGTCACTGCGCGCAGCGGCCGCGGCGATCCTCGCAGTGCACCGTTCGAGCTCGTCTACGCACCCGGCAAAACGGAAGTGCACACGGAGCTTTCGTATCCGCCGGAAGGAGAGCGCGAGCTCGGCTTTCCGCCGAATCTGCGCGAGCGCTATGCGAACGTCGTCACGCGCGCCGTCGATGAGCTGCGCGGACGGACGGTCTACGTCGTCGAGGCGACGCCGAAAGATGGCTCGATGAGCGAGCGCCTCTCATTCGACGCCGCAACCGGCCTGCTCCTGCAATGGCATCGCGAGCGTGCGACCATCATCGGCGTGCTGGCCGAGGAGTATGAGTTCGACGATTACCGCAACGTGGAGGGGGCGCAGTTCCCGTTCGTCATGCAGTGGTCGCGGGCCGATTACCAGGTGACGCACCGCATCGCCAGCATCAAGCCGGCGACGCAGTGAGCATCGGCGGTTTGCGCCGCCAGTATCCGGTCTCGCGTTCGTAATGCGACGCAGCGCGGAACAGCGCCGACTCGGCGAAATGCGCGCCCATGATCTGCAGCGACAGCGGCAGCCCTTTGCTGTCGAAGCCCGACGGCACTGCGATGGCCGGAATGCCGACGAGATTCGCCGGTGCGGTGAAGATGTCGTTGAGATACATCGACAGAGGATCATCCGACTTGGCGCCGATCGGAAATGCCGACTCGGGTGTCGTGGGCGTGATCAGAAAATCGACTCTGCGCAACGCCTCGCTCATCTCGTGACGCAGTTTCGCGCGGACGCGCTGCGCACGGCCGTAGTAGGCGTCGTAGTAGCCGGATGAGAGTGCGAACGTGCCGAGCATGATCCGCCGCTTCACTTCCGCGCCGAACGCTTCGCCGCGCGACTCGCGATAGACCGCGTCGAGGGTGCGCGCGTGCTCGCTGCGATGTCCGTAGCGGATGCCGTCGAAGCGGGAGAGGTTCGCGCTCGCCTCCGCGTTCGCGACGATGTAGTAAACCGCGATCGCGTAGCCGATGGTCGGAATCGAGACCTCGTCGATGATCGCGCCGCCGCGGCGCAGCACGTCGACCGCCGCGTCAAAGTTCGCGCGCACTTCGCCTTCGAGACGTTCGAGCGCCTCGCGCACGATGCCAAAGCGCAGACCCTTCACGCCCGCGTCGAGATCGGCCGTGTAGTCGGGCACTTCGGCGCCACTCGAAGTGGAGTCGAGCGGGTCGCGTCCGGCGATGATGCCGAGGACTTCGGCGCAATCGCGAGTGGTTTTGGTGACGATGCCGATCTGGTCGAGGCTCGAGGCGAATGCGACGAGGCCTGAGCGGCTGATGCGTCCGTACGTCGGCTTCAATCCGACCACGCCGCACAGCGCCGCCGGCTGACGCACCGAGCCGCCGGTCTCGGAGCCGAGTGCGACCGGCACCATCCGCGCCGCAACGGCCGCGGCAGAACCGCCGGACGAGCCGCCGGGCACGAGCGCCGGATCCCACGGATTGCGCGCGGCCCCGAAAGCAGAGTGTTCGGTGGATGAGCCCATCGCGAACTCATCGAGATTGGTCTTGCCGACGATCGACGCGCCGCGCGCACGCAGCCGCTGCACGGCGGTCGCGTCGAACGGCGAGACGAAGTTTTTGAGGATGCGCGAGGCGCAGGTCGACGGCATGTCGGTCGTCACGATGTTGTCTTTGATCGCGATCGGCAGCGTCCCCTCGCCTGCTTCGCGGTTGACGTGCAGGAAGAGGTTCAGCGTCTTGTCGTGCTGCTCGATCGCAGCGAGACAGGCGTCGACGTATTCGCGCGGCGACGCGGCCTCGCGCGCCTCGTGCCACGGCAGATCGACGAGCTCACTCACCGCCGATCACCTTCGGCACCACGAACAGCCCATCGCGCCACGCAGGTGCATTGCGTGCGACGAGCTCGCGGTCGAGCGTCGCGTGCGGCTCGTCGTCGCGCAGCGGCGTGACGGTGGGGTCGCGCTCTTCGAAGCCTTCGACGTCGACCTCGCGCAACTGATCGATGTACGTGAGGATCTTCGTCATCTCCGCCGCCATGCGGTCGAGCTCCTCGTCGCGCAGATCGAGGTGCGCAAGCGACGCCACCCGCCGCGCTTCATCGCGATCGATGTTCATGGAGGCGCACTATAGCGGACGAGGGTTGGGGGGCAGTGGAAGGGTGCGCGCGTGTCATCCGGAGCGAAGCGAAGGACCCCCTTTCCGACTGGCCACTGCGCGCGCTGGAGGCGCGGGATCCTTCGACCGTCCTCCGCTTGCGCGGCTCCGGCGGCTCAGGATGACACCCGGGGGACAACGAACTACGACCCACCCCTCCCCCCTCGCATCATCTCCACGAACTTCCCTGCCAGCGTGGCGTCGAACTGGCCGCCGGCTTCGCGGGCGATGGTGGCGAGGGCGGCCTCCTTCGTTTCGGGAGGCTGGTAGCCGTCGGGGTCGGTCATGGCGACGAACGCGTCGCAGATCTGCACGATGCGCGAGAGGAGCGGGATCTCTTCGCCGGTGAGGTCGTTCGGGTAGCCGCGGCCGTCGGTGCGTTCGTGGTGGCAGAGGACGGCGCGCGCGATCTCGGGGCCGAGGAGGGGCTCGATGATGGCGGCGCCGACGACGGGGTGCTCGCGGAGGAAGCCCATCTCTTCGGCGGTCAGATCGCGTTTCCGATAGAGACGGTCGTAATCGAGAAGGCGCAGTCCGGCGTCGTGCACGAGGCCGACGATGCGCGCGTTCTCGACTTCCGCCGCCGAGAGACCGGCCGACTGCGCGAGCTGTTCGGACAGTTTCGCCACTGCATATGTGTGGCGGCGCAGTTCGGGATACCGGGCGAGATCGGGCTCGATCAGTTTCTCCGCGACGCGCATGCGCAGCGAGGCGAGCGCGCCGCGCTGCATCGACTGTTCGAGCGCGGTCTGCAGTTGCGCGTGCATCGCGCCGAGAAGCTCGTGTGCCGCACGCTCGGGATTGCCTGCGAACGCAACGGTCAGATAGAGGCCGCGCAGTGAGCCCACGGTGAGCGGCGCGGTGAAAACCTTCTGCACATCGTTCGGCGTGACTGCAGGTCCGGAGGTGCCGAAAGGTGTCAGGACGGCCGTCCGCACTGCGCCTGCGGGATCGTTTCGCTTGGAGAGCCAGACGTTCAGCTTCGACTGCAGGAGGTTCTTCGCCTCGTCGGTGAGCGCGGAGCGGGATGCAATTTCCTGCACACCGCCGAGGTAGCCGTAGGCGGAGAACACAGCCGCAATCGCTCCAGGAATGAGCAGAATTGTGCGCAGGATGTCACGTGCAGCGGCAAGATCCTGCTCACCGAGCGCGGGCGGCTGCGGCGCGAGGAGGATCCCGCTCGCGGCGCTGCGGGCCTCGATCACCAGCGTCGCCAGACGCGGCACCGCGGCGTTCTCGCGTTGCGG
>JALYOB010000042.1 GCA_030857085.1 Acidobacteriota bacterium
CCCCCCCCACTTCGCTTTTTGGACGAGCCCTTTCGCAACTCCGTAGAATGTCGCCAATGGACACCGCCGTCCGCGCAGTGGACGTCACGAAGCATTACAAGGTCTACCGGCGGCCGATCGATCGCGTCGTGGAAGCGCTCATCCGGCGTCCGCGGCATGCGGTGTTCCCCGCGCTCGACCACGTCTCGTTCGACGTGCAGAAAGGGGAGACCGTCGGCGTCATCGGCCAGAACGGCGCAGGCAAGAGCACGCTGCTCAAACTCCTCTGCGGCGTGACCCGGCCGACCGCGGGAAAGCTCGAGACGCACGGCACGATCGCCTCGATCCTCGAGCTCGGAACCGGCTTTCATCCTGAATTCAGCGGCCGCGATAACGCCGCCCTCAACGCCGCAATCCTCGGCCTCACGCCCGCAGAGATTCGCGATCGCCTGCCCTCGATTCTCGAGTTCTCCGAGCTCGGAACGTTCCTCGACCGCCCCGTGAAGACGTACTCCTCGGGCATGTACATGCGACTCGCGTTCTCCGTCGCGGTGAACGTGAATCCCGACGTGCTGGTGATCGACGAGGCACTTGCCGTCGGCGACGGACACTTTCAGAAAAAGTGCGTCGACAAGATTCGCGAGTTTCAGGAAGCGGGCAAAACGATCCTCTTCTGCTCGCACGCGCTCTACTACATCAACTCGATCTGCAGCCGCGTGCTGTGGCTCGATCAGGGCCGCGCGATGCGGTTCGGTCCCGCCGGCGACGTCGTGCACGAGTACGAACAGTTCCTGCTCGCACGCGATCGCGAGCTTCCCGGCACCGATCCTTCCGCCGCCGAAACGAGCACGCCCGTCCGTCTGCGCGAGATCGTCGTCTGCGGCGACGACGGTCTGCCGCGCGATCAGTTCGCGCGCAACGAAGACGTGCACGTGCGCTTGCGCATCGAAGCGGATGATCCGCGTCAGCCGATTCACGTGATCGTCGCGGTGCATCGCGTTGCCGACGATCTGCAGTGCTTCACCGTCGGCACGCATGACGACCGCCTCGCGCCGCTCTCGGGACGCAACGAGTACGACGTCACGGTGCGCCTGCAGAATGTGCCGCTGCTGCGCGGCGACTACTCGATCATCGCCTTCGTCGGTGACGAGCACGCGCTGACGGTGTTCGATCGGCGCGACGTGCGTCCTGCATTCTCGATGACCGGCGAGCGCTTCGAGATCGGCCTCATCGCCATCGATCATCGATGGGATGTCGATGCCGCACGCGCTGCGACGGCTTCGCGCGAGCCGCGTCCCGCGCTCGAGCCGCGATGATCTCGCTCGTCGTCGTCAACTTTCGCTCGGCCGCGCTCGCGGCGGAAGCGATTCGCACTGCACGGCTCGCGTCGTCGCAGCCGCTGCAGGTCGTCGTGGTCGACAACTCCTGCGATGCGAACGAAGCGAACGCATTGCGCGAGCATTGCGAGACGCTGCTCGTCTCGCAGACGAATCGCGGCTACGCCGGTGCGATCAACGACGCGCGCCGCGTCTGCACGGGCGAAGTGATGATCGTCAGCAATCCCGACGTCACGTTCGCGCCGCAGTCGATCGATCGCCTGAGCGACGCATTGCGCAATGCCGCCGCCGCCGGACCGGCGCTCTTCTGGGACGACGCACACGAATGGATGCTGCCGCCCGGCGATCTCGACACCGGGTGGCAACGCATCGACGCGGTGCTTGCCAGCCGTTCGCGCGCGTGGTTCGAACAGCGCGACCGCCGACGTTTTCTGCGCCGCGTCGCCTTCTGGTTGCTCACCGAAACGACCCAGACCACGATGCTCTCCGGCGCCGTGCTCGCGTTGCGTCTCGATGCGTTCGATGCGATCGGCGGCTTCGATGAACGCTTCCCGCTCTACTTCGAGGAAACCGATTACCTGCGGCGTCTCAGCGAGGCGCGGAAGCGCATCGTCTACGTTCCTCGTGCGCGTTGCCGGCATCTGTACAACCAGAGCGCCGCGCAGGTCGCGAGCGAAGCGGCCGCGCGATACGCGCAGTCGGAGTCGCGCTATCTGGAAAAGTGGAACGGCCCGTTCGTCGCGCGCGCACTGACGCGCATCGAGAAGCCGATGCAGGTCGAGACGCATCCGCTGCTCGACGGCGCGTTGCATCTCGATCGCGAGGACGTCGTCGTCGAGGCCTCACCGCTGCCGACGTTCACCACCGCCGCCGGACACATTCCGCGGCAGCGCAGCATCTCCATTCCTCCGGAGGTGCGCCAGTCGCTCCGGCCGCCTTTCTACCTCCGCGCGGTCGTGCGCACGACCGGCGAAGTCGTTGCAACCTATACAATTGCGCCATGAGCTCGCCGAGCGTCAGCGTCGTCGTTCCGCTGCGCGGCCCCGGCTTTGGCGCATCGCTCGACGCGATTCGCACGTATCTCGAGACGACCGGCTTCACCTTCGAAGTGCTTGCGCCGCAGGCGGAGTCGTATGGCGCGGCGCTGCGGCGCGGCGTGAGCGATGCGAAAGGAAGCGTGGTCGTGCTCGTCGACGGCGAGCTTCCATATCCCGTCAGCGCGATCGGCGACGCGGTTGCGATGGTGGAGTCGGGCGCAACGGACGTCGTCTTCGCCAGCACGCACACCGACTACCGCGGTCCGCTCCTGGGACGCTGGCTGCTCGTGCCGATCCTTCCCGATCCTCGCATTCGTCTCTCCGCGTTTTCGTCCGCGGCGGCGAAGATCGTCGTCGGCGAGTCGCGTCTCGCGGATCGCGGATGCGAGCTCGAAATGGCCTTTCTCTCGAACAAATACGGCTTTCGCGTCGAGCATCTGGCGGTGCACGCGACGCAATCGCGCGCGGGCGCATTCGGTGTGATCGTGCCTGCGATCAAGATCCGCATGGCCAATCGCCGCAACGCGTATCGCGCGGCGCGGCGCTGTCCGGTCTGTTTTTCCCCCGAGGTGTGGAGCCGGGCGCAGATCCCCGGGAATGTGGTACGGGCTTGCGGCCGATGCAAATGCCGCTACCTGAACCAGTTCACCGAAGAAGAAAACGGCATGCCCGTGCGGCGCGTGTTGCGCGCGCATCACGCGCCCGCCGCGCCGGCGTACGAGTCGCATTCGCAGCCTGCGCGCGAGCGCACGAGCGCGCGCCGCTTCCGCTGGCTGCGCGAACAATTGCCGCTGCGCGCGCGCGTGCTCGAAGTGGGCGTGCGTGACGGCAGCTTCGGCGCAGTTGCCGCCAACGAATACGAATACGTCGGCATCGACCCCGCGTCGGCAGCCGCGCGTCATGCACGCGCGCGCGGCCTCGAGGTTTACTGCGCGTCGCTCTCGTCGTTCGTGAACACAGGCCCCGCGTTCGAAGCGATCACGCTCTTTCACGTCTTCGAGAACCTGCCCGATCCGCACGATGCACTGCAGCGCATCAAGGATCTGCTCAAGCCCGGCGGGATGTTGTTTCTCTCCGCGTTCGACACCGAAGGGTTGATCTATCTCGTCGCAGAGCGGAAGCGGATGGCGCAGAACTTCCGCACGCATCTCATTCTCTACTCGCGCTCCGCACTCATCGAGCTGCTCGAACGTTCGGGTTTCGAGATCGTCGACATCGGACCCGACTTTGAATATCGCGATCACAAGTTCCTGCGTCATTGGTTCGCCGCGCATCATCCGATCCTTGGCCCGCTCGCGCGCGTGCTGCTCAACGTGCTGCCTGATCCGCTGATCGTCAGCACCGGCTCGATACGCATCATCGCCAAACGGCGTTCCGGCGCGCCGCTGAACGTTCGCTCGATCCGCTCCGTCGAACCGACGCATGCCCGCTGACATCACCGTTCGTCCGTATCGCGACGGCGATGAAGCGGCGATCCTCGAGCTGTTCGCACGCTCGTTTCCGCACGCGCCGCGCTCGCTCGAACACTTCGACTGGAAGTACCGCCGCAATCCGTTCGGCAACCGCCACATCAGCCTCGCGTTCGATGGCGATGGAAAACTCGTCGGCCACTACGCCGGCTATCCGGTTCCGTTTCGCGCAAACGGCAAAGACCTCGTCGCTCATCAGATCGGCGACACGATGACGGACGTCGCCGTGCGCCACCTCGGCCGCGGTCCTTCGAGCGTGTTAGGCCGCACCGCGCTGCACTTTTACGAGCACTTCTGCGAAGGAAAGGTCGCGTTCAACTACGGCTTCAACGTCGCCAACATTCAGAAGTTCTCGCTTCGCTTTCTGCGCAGCGATCGCGTCGAGCCGGTGACGTATTGCACCGCGCCGTTGCCGCCGCGCATCTCACGCGCCGAACGATGGCTTCGCGGCTACTCGTTCGAGCTCGTTCGCGAGACGAACGCAGAATGGGATGCGCTGTTCGAGCGCGCCAGTGCCGCGATTCCGTTTTGCGTCAGACGCAACGCTGCATACGTGCGGTGGCGCTACCTCGAATGTCCCGACGTGCCGTACGTCGTGGTCGCCGTTCGCAAGTGGCGGCACCTCGTCGGCTGGATCGCCTTCCGCATTCGCGAGCGCCGTTTCACGTGGGGCGATGCGCTGTTCGATCCCGACTTCCCCGATGCCGCTGAAGTCGTGCTGCGTCAGGTCGTTCCGATGTATCCGGTCGATGCGATCGAAGCGTGGTTCCCTCCGCGTCCGCGATCATTCGACGCGACGCTCTCTTCGCTCGGCTTCAGCAGCGCGCCCGAGCCGCAGGATCTCTCGGTGATGTGCGTGCCCTTCGTGTGGCAGGACGCCGTCGCGGCGATGCGTCAGGATCTGTTTTACGCGTGGGGCGACAGCGATCTTTTTTGAGCCGGGCGCAACTTCTGCAAGCCGTTCTCATCCGTCGCTAGAATGCAGCCGCCATGCGTGTGGGTCACGACGAGAAGAGCAACAGCAGGGAGAAGCGTCTGAGCGACGTCGATCGCAAACGCGTGCTCGTGATCGATGACGACCTTCCGCTGCGCGGCATGCTCGCGGCCGCGCTGCGCCAGCATGGCTTCGGCGTGCTGCTCGCGGGCGACGGCGCGGAAGGGCATCGCGCCCTCACCATTCATCGTCCCGACGTGATCCTGCTGGATCTGGCGATGCCCGACGTCAACGGCTGGGATTTCCTCCAGAAAGTCCAGGAAACCGGCCACCTCGGCACGATTCCCATCATCGTCGTGTCCGCGCACGTTCGCGCCGATCCCCACGCGCTGCTGAAGATGGGCGTCGCCGCGATTCTGCCGAAGCCGTTCAACCTCGGCGAACTGATCGAGCTGATCGAGCACCTCGCCGCGTGAGCCCGCTCGTGAAGAACGTCGCGAGCAACGACGTTGCGGATCGTCTCGCGTCGCTCTTTCGCGGCCGCACGTTGCAGGGTTACGTTCGCTGGAAAGTGCGCTCCGATCCCGCATACGCGGCGGTGACCGAAGCATTGCGCGGACGCACCGCGCCACTGATCGACATCGGCTGCGGCGTCGGCCTGCTCGCGTTTTATCTGCGCGAGCACGGCTTCACGGCGCCCGTCATCGGGATCGATTTCGACGAGCGGAAGATCGAGCGCGCGCGCGTTGCCGCGGAGCGTTACCGCGGGCTCGATTTCATCAGAGCCGATGCGCGTGATCCGTTGCCGGAAGGGCATGACGTCGTGCTGCTCGACATCCTCCACTACCTCGATTCCGACTCGCAGCAGCGCATTCTCGCGAACGCCGCACGCGCCGCGGGAGAGCGCGGCGTGGTGATCATCCGCCAGGGGATTCGCGACGCGTCGTGGCGCTATCGTTTGACGGCAGCGGTCGATGCGATCGGCCGCGCGATTCGCTGGATGCGCGCCGAACGTTTGAACTATCCGACGCGCGAAGAGGTCACGCGCGCATTCGACGGCTTCGATGCGGACGTGCGCGCGCTGTGGGGACGGACGCCGTACAACAACTATCTGTTCGTTTTCACGCGGCGTTGAGCTGCGCGTCATCGGGGATGACGAACGCATACCCGCGCGACTGCAGCTCGACGATCACGCGCTCGAGCACGCGCAGCGAATGATCGCGACCCTGATGCAGCACGATGATCGCGCCGGGCATGAGATTCGGCAGGATCCGCGCGAGGATCTCGTCCGCATCGGAGACCACGGCATCGAAGCCGCGTGCGGTCCAGCCGATGAGGCGCATGTTGCGGCGCCTGAGAATCGGATGCACGGCCGGATTCTTCATCCCCACCGGCGCGCGAAACCAGCGCGGCGTTTCACCGGTCGCATGTTCGATGGCGCGATTGCAGCGATCGATCTCGACCGCCACGCGTCCAGGCAGCGAGCACCAGAAGCTGCCCGATGGATGCGTTTGCGTGTGATTCGCAATCGAGTGCCCGCGCGCGAGAATCGCCTGCGTGAGATCGGGATGCGCTTCGGCCAGCGAGCCTTTGACGAAGAAGGTTGCTTTCACACCGTACTTGCCGAACAGATCGAGCACGGCCGGCGTGTCTTCAGTCGGTCCGTCGTCGAGCGTGAGCCACACTTCGTTTCGCGACGTGCGGAAGTGCGTGACCACCGGTCCGAGCCACTGCAGATTCGGTCGCAGAGTCGGATAGAGGACGAGCGCGTGCGACAGCGCGAGCACGCCCACGCCGGCGAGCGGCGCGTGCGGCCAGAGCAGAATGAGCGCGATCGGCGCGACGACTGCGAACGTCAGAATCACTGCGCGGATGCAACACCTCCGAAGTTTGCTTCGAGCCGTGCGATCGGGTCTCGCAGCAGAAACACGATCGCGGCGGCGATGACGTCGAGCGCCACGAACGCGAAGAACTGCCACGCCGCGAAACGCACCCACGTCGCGCACCTCGCACAAAGCGCCGCGAGCACGAACCACATCGACATCGACACGATCGAATTCACTTTCATCGCCGGTGTCCCGCGGCGCGTGACTGCGTTCCAGAGCCGCGGCGACAGCCATCCAGACGTGACGGTGACGGTTTGCATTCCCAGCACGCCGATGACGAACGCGAGCGGCAGCGCGAGCGGACGCGAATCGAACAACACCGCGTCGAAGAAACAGGCAAGCGTCAGCATGAGCCACGACGAGACGAGGAACGTCTCTCCATTGCTCTGATGCCGGTCGATCACCAGCACGATCTCGCGCTCTTCACGCCGCGCATTGCGCAGGCGAAAAAACGCCGCGAGACGAAAGAGCGCGAAGTTGTACCGCGACGGCATGAAACGCGCGTCGCCGCGGCCGCGCACGATCTTCACGCCAGTTCCTCCGAATACGGCGCGAACGCGAACCACTGAAACCAGTAGTCGCTAATGGCACGTTCGAGCTCGCTGGTCCATGCGTTCAGCGCGCGCTCGAACGCCACGGCGCGATCGCGTGTGCGCACCACTTCGAACGGCTGCGCGACGACGAGCCGGTAGCGCCGTCTTCCCATGCGCACCGTGAAGAGCGGGTAGATCGGAACGCGCGCCGCCATCGCCAGAGCGAACGGTCCGGCGGGGAGAAGCGTCTTTTTTCCGAAGAGCGTTGCTTCGAGCGTGGCCACGCCGGGCGTGACGCGATCGCCCTGAATGGCGACGATCTCGCCGCGCTGCACGGCGCCGAGGAGGTCGAGCGCGAGGTCACTCGCGCGCGTGCTGAAATCGATCTTCAGATTCTCGGTCGTGGTGCGATCGCTCATCGCTTCTTCGAATTCACGCGTCTCGGGATCATTCTCCGGCGCGCGCACCATGGTGATGTGGCGCTTCGAAATTTCGGCAAACAGCTGTGCGCCGAGGTCGTAGCTGCCCATGTGTGCGGTGAGGATGATTGCGCCGCCCTGACTCTGTTCGAGCGCGGCGAAATGTTCGGTGCCGACGAAATCCCAGTCCGGCGCGACGCGCGTTTCCTTGAAGCGCACAGTGTCCGCGATCGTCCAGGCGAAGTTCCACATCACGCGATAGACGCGAAAGAAATTCGCGAACGCGAACGAGCCGGGAAGAATCGCGGACAGATTGCGCATCACGCCGCGGCGGCCCGGTCCCCACAAAAGAAAAATGAGCGTCCACGTCGCCATGATCACCGGCTCGAGCCAGAGCGGCACGATCAGGATGGCGAAACGAAGGAGTTGCCGCCAGAAGACTCCTTCGACGACGAAGCGGCGGGACCAGGACACGGGCGGGATGATAAACGCATCACAAACTGATCTCGCGCAGCTCTTTTTCCGTCGCGGGCAACGACGGCCGGAGCAGGCGAAACAGCGCGCTCTGCATCAGCGTGTCGTCGCCCGGATAGGTCGCGACGTAATGCAGCGGGAACTTCTCGAAGATCTCGCGATCGCTCCGTTTTCTGCGGCGCTGCACGCTCTCGCGTTTCTGCGCGAGCCGCGCCTCGTGCTTGACGATCCAGTCGAATGCGCGGAACTGCATGGTCGTGAGCGGATCGTCGATGGCGACGAGAAACGGCCGGCGCGTGAGCTTGCGCAGCATGCGCAGCCGTCGCGATGCCGTTTCGCTGCGCTTCGCAAATGGCCGTTGCAACTCATGCGTGTCGGCGTTGCGTGTGGTCGCGTAGTGATGCAGACGATGCAGATACGTGAAGAAAACCGAGGCGCCGGCTTCGGCGAGATTCTCGTAGTTCTTGATTGCGGTCTGCAGTGCGTTCCGCTCGAACAGCACGCCGCGTTCAAAGTCGCCGAGGCGGTTGCTGGTGGTGCTGGAGGCATGGCGGACGAGTGCACGCGGCTCGAACAGCACGCGAGATCCGGAAAGCCACGTGCGCCAGCCGCAGTCGACGTCTTCGAGATACGCAAAGAAATCGTCGTCGAAGGCGCCGAGCTCCATCAGCGGCCTGCGGCGCGAGATCATGTTGCCGCCGCACGCGAAAAAGATTTCGTCGCCTGCCTTCGGTTCCTCGCGTGAGCCGACCGGATAGCGGAAGCCGTTCTGAAATGCGTGACCGTCGAAGGTCATGAAGCCGCCGATGAAGTCGATCTTCGTTCCGGTCGGATCGACGATCTTTCCGCCGATCGAGACCACGTCATCGGGTGCGCCATTCATCGCGTGCACGAACGCGGCGAGCCAGCCGGGCTCGGGAACCGCGTCGTTGTTGAGGAAGATCACGTTCGTCGCCGTCGATCCCGCGAGTGCCGCGGCGAGGCCGCCGGTGAAGCCGCGATTCTCGGTCAGCGCGAACAGCTTCACGTGCGGATGGCGTGTGGTGATCGCGGTCGCGCTGCCGTCGGTCGAGCCGTTGTCGACGACGGTGATCGATGCCCCTTCGGCTTCGCCGAGCTGCGCCTCGACCGCCGCAACGCATTCCAGCGTTTCGCGGCGATTGTTCCAGTTGACGATGATGACTTCGGTCGTCGTCATGCGCGCAGCCGCCGTTTCAAGCGGTCGAGGATCGACGGCGGGCGTTCGGGGAGTGAGGGCTGGGAGGTGAACGTCTCTTTCGTTCGCTCGAAGCGCGGCGTGCGGCAGAACTCGCGCAGCGGTGCGAGCGTGCGATCCCACTGATGCTCGCGCACGAACTGCTGGCTGCCGCGCACCATCGCTTCGTAGCGCGTGCGGTCGCGCAGCAGGCCGACGATCGCGCGTGCAAAGTCTTCGGTGACGATGCCGGCGTCGTAGCGCGCGAGCAGTTCGTCCGTGCCGGGAGCGGAGCTGGTGATGATCGGCAGTCCCGATCGGAGATAGTCGTAGACGCGCGTGCGCATCGAGAGGTCGGTTTCGATCGAGCGGGGAAAGGTGAGCAGCGCGAGCGAGAAGCGCTCGAAGAATGCGGCGCGCTGCTCGTACGGCGCCCACGGTTCGAAGCGGACGAACGCGTACGACTTTTTGCGCGCATACGCGATCGCCTCGGCCAGCTTCCCCTGCGGCGTGATGTCGGGATTGGGGTGCCGGGTGAAGGTGAGGGTGAGATCGGCGATTTCGTTGCGCGCGGTTGCGACGGCGTCGATCGCGGCGATCGGGTCGTACCAGTCGTAAATCCCGCCGAAGAGAATGTCGTGCGAGGTGCGCGGCTGTATGTCGCGCGGCGGCTGCACGCCGAACGGTGCAATGGCGATGAGCGAATCGAGCCGCGGATCGTCTTCGAACAGTGCGGGATTGAGGCGCCCCGTGGCGAGCATTGCGCCGAGATAGAAGAGGCGCTGCGCTTCCGATGCGCAGAGAAAGTAGTCGCCGCGCACGAGCGAAGTCATGAGCGTGAAGTGATCGTGCTGGAACACTTCCGCGCCGCGTTCGGTGTAGTAGTGCAAGTTCTCGATGATGTACGGATCGTACAGATCGACGACAGTCGGAATCGGCTTCGCGTGGACAAAGAACGCGTTCGCGACGTGCCCCTGCACGACCGCGACGTCGTGCTCTCCGCTCAGCGTTGCGAAGCGCTCTTCGCTGACATGATCGGCGCGCGTGCCCTCCACCTTTCCCGCGTCGGGCGAGAGGATGGTGATGTCGTGGCCGTCATCGCGGAGCACGCGCGCGATCTCGACGAACCGGATGCCGATGCCGGCGGGCTGTCCGTGGCCGAGCGGCTCGGGACAGACCAGCATGACTCGCGTCATCCGCGCCCCCGCGCCTTCTCGAGCATCGTGTGCACTTTCCAGGTGGCCGAGCGATAGATCATTTCGAGCAGGCCATTGAGGCGTGCGATCTCGACGCGCAGGCGCTCGATCTCCGCCGACGCCGCGGCATTGGAGCCGCGCATGGCGTCCATCTCACTCTGCAGTTGTGCGAGCTGCGCGCGCAGCCGCTCCACTTCGCGGCTCTTCTCGGTCTCGCGCTCGATGGAGGCGCCGAGCTGCATGTGCAGCGCCTGCATCGCTCCTTCGAGCTCGCGCACGCGGAAGCGATGACCGTTGATCTCGTTCTGCATCTCGACCGCCTCGCGCATCGAACGCGTGACGTTGCGCTGCGAATCGTCGGCCAGTCCCTTCGCCGCGATCATCTCCGAATAGAGCTCGTTCGTGCGCCGCTTCTGCCGTTCGTACACGTTCGCAAACACGTCGTTGGTCAGCAGCGCCGCATGCTTGCTCCACAAGCGCAGCTTCGCCTCGCGAAACGCGCTCGATCCTTCGGGGGACGCGAGCACCGCGGACGTGCCGCCTTCGAAATGGCGAACCTCGCAGGTCACGCGCGGCACGTGCAGAAAGCTGCCGCGCGCGGAGAGGCGAATCAGAAAATCCCAGTCTTCGAAGAGATCGAATGCGGGATCGAAGCCGCCGGCAGCGAGGAACGATTCGCGCGGAATGAGCAGCGTCGGCAGCGGAATGAAGTTGTCGACGAGGAGCTGCTCGCGATCGAAGTCGTGCGCGAACAAACGGAGGCGCTGCTGCGTCTCGTATGAGCCGCTTTCCGCCGGACGGAGAAACGCGGAGACCGCATCCGTGTACCAGGCCGCATGCGCCGACTGCGCGGCATTCGCCAGCGTGGCCAGATGCTCGGGATAGAAAAGATCGTCGTCGTCGAGGAAGGCGATGAATGCGTTCGACGCCGCTTCGACGCCGGCATTGGCGGCAATCGAGCGTCCTTTCGACTGTTCGTGCGCAATCAGCTTCACGCCGTCGAGATCGACCGGCGCGCCGCCGTCGTTCACCACCACGATCTCGCACGGGTACTCGTTCGCGCGAATGGAATCGATCGCCTCCCGCAGTAGCACGGGACGATTCTTCGTCCGCACGACGACGCTGATCGGCAGCGTCTGCCGCGTCGTTTCGATGGCGCGGGCGGAGCTCATCTTCGCCTGCAGCTCCGACGTGGGCATCGTCCGCAGCGACGGCAGATCGACGACAAAGTAGGCCTCGGCGAACTGCGTGTTGTGCGGCAACGTCATCGCGCGATACGCATTCAGGCCGCGCGCATACGAGACGTAATCGCGCATCGCCAGCTGGGACGTGTGCTCCGCAATCGCGGCGTATTTCTGCTCCGCGACGTCGGTGATGTCGGCGAGCGCATTCGGCCGCAGCGGCTGACTCACTTCGTAAAACGCGATGCGCGTCACCGCGAGATCGCCCCACAGCGACTCGTCGCGCTGGATGGTCTCGACGAGCGCGCGTGCGAGCGCGAGGTGATCGGGATGAATCTCCACGAGGCTCGGCGCGAGGATGAGATCGGGGCGGAAGGCGAGCAGTTCCTCACGAAGGCGCGCGGAGACGCCGTCGCCGAGGGAGCGGTCCGCGTAGCGAAGAAACTCGATCTCTGCTTCGCCGAGACGCGCAACGCCGCGGCGCGATTCTTCCTCGCGCGTCGCCGCCTCGCCCGCCTGCGCGCCATCCGTGGCGATGACGACGCGCACGGCGCGGTGCTCGCGCAGATGCTGCGCGACCAGACCGCCGCAGCCGATCACTTCATCGTCGGGATGCGGCGCGAGCACGAGCAGCCGTTCGCCGCGGAGCAGCGCCGGTTCGTACGGAATCGCCTCCGCCTCGGTGAGCACGGGCGCATTGTATCGAGCACTGGCGCGCCTGTTGCGCCTCTATACTTCCCAGTGCCCCGCGCGATGGCGTGCCGGCGGCGCCTGGGTCGATGGCAGACGAGAAGACGAGCGAAGAGCTGGCGCGGCTGCGAGCCGAGCACCGGCAGATCAGCGATCTGCTCGTGCTCATTCAGGAGCTCACCTCGCGCGCAGTGCGGAGCGAGTCGGCCGAGGAGTTGTTCTCGCGCGCTTTCCCGACGTTGTTCCGCTGCGTGGCGTTCGACATCGGCGTGGCGGTGATGCTCGAACAGAACCTCGACCTCTACGTCACCACCCGCGCCAGCACGGCCTCGCTGGTGAACGACCGGATGATCGGCAGCATCCGCCGCACGCTCGAGAATCTGATTCCGGTTTCGTTCGCGATGACCGACGTGATCGTGCGCGCGGAGTCGCACGACCTGCCGGACGGCAGCGGTGCCGAAGACGTGCTGCGCTATGACGCGCATGCGTTACTGGAGCGCGAACACCGGACGAGCGGCCTGCTGCTTCTGTATCGCGGCGATCGCGACTTCACGCCGCAGGAGCGTGACGTGCTGGCGATCTTCTCGACGCAGGTCTCGATGCTGCTCGATACGATTCGGGCGCGCGAGAAGATCGTGAATCTCGCCGATACGGACGATCTCACCGGCATCTGGAACAAGCGGTACTTCCGGCGGCAACTGCCGCACGAGATCGAGCGCTCGCGCACGTTCAACGTGCCGCTGTCGCTGATCCTGTTCGACATCGACGAGTTCAAGCAGATCAACGACAGCTTCGGCCATGTGATCGGTGACGTCGTGCTGTCGGAGTTGTGCGGTGTGGTGCGCGAGAGCCTGCGGCCGACGGACATCCTCGCCCGCTTCGGCGGCGACGAGTTCGCGATCATCCTTCCGCACACTGACCGCGGCGGCGCAACCGCGGTGGCCGACCGCGTGCTGCAGAAAGTCAACTCCTTGACCATCCCCACCGACGAAGAAGGAGCGATCCGCTGCGCCGTCTCCATCGGCGTCGCCGAGTACGACCGCAACGACGTCTCCGCCAATGACCTCATCCGCCGCGCCGACGAACGTTTGTACGAAGCGAAGCGGCAGGGAAAAAATCGGTACACTGCCTGACGAGTTCCTCGGGTTCCTCGGAGTACCTCGGAGT
>JALYOB010000766.1 GCA_030857085.1 Acidobacteriota bacterium
CCCTGGTCCGAAGGGGATCCCTCGACTTCGCTCGGGATGACACGGCGGCCCAGGCAACGAACTGCGCGGCAACCGGCCACTGGCAACCGGTCAACCGCGCGCTCCGCGCGCTAAAACCCTTCCAACAAATTCGTCACCAGCCCCTCGGCAAACCGCACCGCGATTTCCTGAATCGCGCGGGTTTCCTGGTCGAAGGCGTCGCCGCTGCTGAGGTTCACTTCGTAGTTTTCGGTGAAGCGGTACTGGTCGTTCTTCCACAGCACTTTATCTTCGTGCCGGTGGTCGAGCAGTTCGATGTTTGCCGTGATCGTGATCTGGTAGCGCGTCGCGCGGCCCTGTTCGAAGGCGACCGGAAAAAGATTGAACGTGTCGATCGAGCCGCGCAGGATCACGTCTGCCTGTTTCGTGTCATTGACCAGCCGCAGGCGTCCGCGCGAGACGAACTCCTGCCCCACCGCCTGCGTCACGCGCTGCTCGAGCTCCACGCGCGTCGTGCGATTCACGAACGCCGGCACCTCGATCGTATGGATCGCAGGATCGAGAAAATTGTTGTGCCCCACGAGCGCGTAGCCGCACGAAGAGAGAAGAAAACCAGCGAGGAGAAGAGCGCGTTTCATCCGGTTCGAAATGTAGCACGCCGTCAGCGGCGATACGTCACACGCAGCTGCGCATCATCGACGCGCTTCGACTTTGCCATCTCGTCGAACGTGTCGATGTTGTACTCCCACACCAGCGTGTTTCCTTCGCGCCGCGTGGCATTCGTGGAGACGACTTCGAACGGCGCGGTGATGCGATACGTGACGCTCATCTTCCGGAACGCCTCCCGCACGAGCTTCTCCGTCGCCGCGTCGAGCTTCGGTGCCTCC
Source organism: Acidobacteriota bacterium (assembly GCA_030857085.1). Taxonomy (GTDB): domain Bacteria; phylum Acidobacteriota; class Thermoanaerobaculia; order Gp7-AA8; family Gp7-AA8; genus QHVT01. The sequence goes on from JALYOB010000766.1 coordinate 867, forward strand.
GAGGCCTGTTCCTTCACCGACTCGACCGGATTCTGCGGCTTCGTCCGCAAGGTGATCGTGTTGCCGCTTTCCGAAAGCTCGATCCCTTCGAACGGCGAGTCGATCACGTTCTTGTGCGCGGGATCGCTGTTCTTCGACGGCAGCTTCACGCCGACGAGATGACTGAGCTTGGCGAACGCGAACCTGAAATCGGACGCGATCGCAAAGTCCTGCTCTTTCACCCCGTAGTCGACGAGCGTCACCCCTTCGGGCAACGCATCCTGGATGTCCTTGCGCGTCATCTCATTCTTCGAGCTCTTCGAGGAGCGCTTGAACTCCGCCTTCGCCTTCGCCAGCTCTTCGGCCGTCAGCGGTCCTTCTTTCCCTTCCATCGCGCGGCCGAACTGCGCCATCACCACCACCAGCGGCTCGAGATCGACGCCGAGGTGAAAACCGGCCTGACCGGAGAGATCTGTTTTGAGATCGATGGACTGCTCGATCTCGAAACAGCCGGTGAGAAGGAAGACCGCGAGGAGGGCGAAGAGCTTTTTCATTTCACCACCACGTTCACCAGTTTCCCCGGGACGTAGATTTTCTTGACGATCTGCTTGCCGGTGATCCACGTCTGAATCTTCTCGTTCGCGTCGACCGCAGCCATGACTCGCTGCTCGTCCGGCTGCGCCGCGACTTCGACCTGGCCGCGCAATTTGCCGTTGACCTGCACCGCGATCACGACCGTGTCTTCCTGCATGAGCGCGCGATCGGCGACCGGCCACTGCGACGTGAGCACCATCCCCTGGTTGCCGAGCATTTCCCACAGCTCTTCGGTCACATGCGGCGCGAACGGATGGAGCAGTTGCAGCAGCGCCTCGTACGGCTTGCGCGACGGCGCCTCGGCCATCACGTTGGAGAACTCCATCAGCGCGGAGATGGCGGTGTTGAACTCGAACCGCTCCATGCGGGTGGTGACGGCGTCGATGGTCTGATGCATTTTGCGGATGACGTCCGGCGTCTCGCTGCCGGGATCGTTCTGCAGACGCACGCCCATGTTCCAGACGCGCCCCAGAAACCGCGACGCGCCGACCACACCTTCATCACTCCACGCCGCTTCTTTTTCCGGCGGCGCGATGAACAACGTGTAGACGCGCTCGGTGTCCGCGCCATAGCGCGCGATCAGCTCATCCGGCGGCACGACATTGAGGCGCGACTTCGACATCTTCGTCACCTCGGCCGTCAGCTCGGCGTCGCCGCGATACGGCTTGTCGCCGCGCCACTCCACTTCGCTCGGCGAGACCCACGCGCCGCTCGCGTCTTTGTAGCCTTCCTTCGTGATCACGCCCTGATTGAAGAGACGCGTGAACGGCTCCTCGAATCCGATCAGCCCCATGTCATGCAGCGTGCGGGTGATGAAGCGCGCGTACAGAAGATGCAGAAT
>JALYOB010000767.1 GCA_030857085.1 Acidobacteriota bacterium
ACAGCCAAATACCCGCGCCCGAGCGCGGCGGCTTGGAAGGCGCTATTTGACCTTCGTCCCGGCCGGCACAGCCGCGTCGACACTGAGCAGGCTCGGCTCGCCTTCGATTGAGGCCGCGAGCACCATCCCGTTCGACTCGATCCCCATCAGCTTCGCCGGCTGCAGGTTCGCCACTATGACGATCTTTCGTCCCGTGAGCTCTTCCGGCGCGTACTTTGTGCCGATGCCGGCCACGATCGTCCGCTCTTCGTCGCCTGTGAAGACCGACATCTTGATCAGCTTCTTCGACTTCGGTACGCGCTCGGCCGCACGAACTTCGGCGACGCGCAGATCGACTTCCATGAATTGATCGATGCCGATGCGCGCAATGCCCGGAGGCGCCGCCTGCGTCGTCTCAATGGGCGGTCCGGCGTGCGCCGGCTGATCCGCCGCGACATTTTCCGCCGGCGCCGTTGCGGTTTCCGCGGCCGCGCTCGTGCTCTTGTTCTCTTCCACCTGATGTCCTCCGATGTATTGCTCGACGTCGATGCGCGGAAAAATCGGATCCGCAACGCGCACAGGGACGCTCGCCTCGAGTCCGCCCCACCGCAGGTCGTTGCGCCCGATCTTCGCCGGGTTCGCACCCAGCCGCGACAAAGCCTCGGCGGACGCGGCGGGCATGAACGGCGCCATCATCACCCACACGATGCGCAATGCTTCGAGCGTGTCCCACAGAATGCGCGACAACGCTCCATCTACGCCGTTCTGCTTGAAACGGCGCCACGGTTCGCGCGTCACGATGTAGCTGTTGATCTCCGTCAGGAGGTCCCACACGGCATCGAGCGCGCGCGGAAACGCGAGCTCGTCCATGTGCTTCAGATACTGCGGCACGACGTCTTCCGATTTGTCGCGCAGGTCGTTCGCGAAACAACGCTCGGGCGGCGTCTGTCCTTTGAAATACGTGTCGCACATTTTGATGGCGCGCGAGAGCGTATTGCCGAGGTCATTGGCGAGGTCGGCGTTGTAGCGGGTGACCAGCGATTGATCGGAGTAATCCTGATCCTGGCCGAACACCATCTCGCGCATCACATAGAAGCGCAATGCATCCGCGCCGAAATCTTCAATGATGTTGTACGGACGCACGACATTGCCGAGCGACTTCGAAATCTTCTGCTGATCGCGCAGCCACCAGCCGTGTCCGACGACGCGCTTCGGAAGCGGCAGACCTGCGGCCATCAGAAACGCTGGCCAATAGACCGCGTGAAACCGAACGATGTCCTTGCCGACGAGGTGAATGTCGGCCGGCCAGTAGCGGTCGAGGAGCGCGTGATCCGCACTGCCGAACCCGAGCGCAGAGACGTAATTGGTGAGCGCATCCATCCAGACGTAAATCACGTGATCCGGATCGCCGGGGAAAGGGATGCCCCACTTGATCGTGCTGCGCGAGATCGAAAGGTCGCGCAGTCCCTGTTCGACGAATGCCTTCACCTCATTGAGGCGGGTGGGCGGCCAGACGAACTCCGGATGCTCGCGATAGTGATCGAGCAGCGGCTGTGTATAGCGCGACAACCGGAAAAAGTAATTGCGCTCGGTCGTCATCTCGACCTTGTGACCGTCCTGATCGACGCCGTTCTTCACCTGATTTTCCGGGATGAACGTCTCTTCGCTCTGGCAATACCAGCCGGAGTGCTCGCCGAGATAGATGTCGTCGGGATTGTGTTCCTGAATGCGCTTGATGAGCTCGAGCACGCCGACGCGATGCCGCGACTCGGTCGTGCGGATGAAGTCGTCGTGGGAGATGTTCAGTTTTTTCCAGAGGTCGTGGTGCGTCTTCACGACCCGGTCTGCGAGCTCGATCGGCGGGATGCCTTCCTTCGCCGCGGCGCGCTCGATTTTCTGTCCATGCTCGTCCGTGCCGGTGAGGAAATGGACGTCATCGCCCATCCGGCGGCGGTGCCGCGCGATCACGTCGGCGACGATGTTCTCGTACATGTGCCCGATGTGCGGATCGTCGTTGACGTAGTGGATGGCGGTAGTGATGTAGAACTTGGTCATGGTCACTCTCGAAGAGGCGGGATTCTATAGCAGCCGTACGGGTGCGCCCGGCAGCCGTACGGTTCGCTTTCAGTGCACGCCTCACGCCGCCGCGGCGCTGGGGTGCGCCGCCCCTCATCCGCCCTTCGCGCACCTTCTCCCCGCATCGCGGGGAGAAGGGCTACAAAGGCCGCGACCTCACGCGTAGGCGGTGACGTTTCCGATCGCGGTGAGCAGATCGCCGAATTCGTACGGCTTCATGAGCG
>JALYOB010000324.1 GCA_030857085.1 Acidobacteriota bacterium
CTTTGCGGCAGTAAGTCGAGCGTCGAGGTGCGCATCACCGAAAAGCCGGCGTCGATGTACGGCAATTCCGGGGCGCGTTTGTCGAAGCGGGTGACGCGGCCGTCTTCAACCGCGGTATTGCCGATGGTCATGCGTTCGTAAACCGCGAGGCAGTTGCCCTGGTGGCGCTGCACGAACGAAGCGTAGTCGTATTGCCGCAGCACGTCGCCGAAGGTGAGGATGAAGCGATCGCGCAGCAGGTGCCGCGCCTCGCGCAACGCGCCGCCGGTGCCGAGGGGCTCGGTTTCACGGCTGTAGTGCACGCGAATGCCGAAACGCGAGCCGTCGCCAAAGTGCGACTCGATCACTTCGTGTTTGTAGCCGGTGAGGAGCACGAACTCGCGTAGGTTTGTGTCCGCGAACGATTGCACGACCCGCTCGAGGTAGGGGCGTCCGCCGACGGCGATCATCGGTTTGGGGATGTCGCGCGTGAGCTCGCCGAGGCGCGTGCCGAAGCCGCCGCAGAGGAGGGCGACGATGGTCATGATCGCAGCCCCTCATCCGGCCTTCGGCCACCTTCTCCCCGCCCGCGGGGAGAAGGAAGAGCGCGGCGTTGCCCCTCGCCCCGCGTGCGGGGAGAGGGTGGCGCGCAGCGCCGGGTGAGGGGCCGTGCCCTCATGCTCCCTTCTTCACCTGCCGCGCGCGCCACAACCTCTTGAACGTCCAGATGGTCGAGTCCCACCGTTGCAGCGTCGTCTCGCCGATGCGTTCGCGATAGTCGATCGGGATCTCCGTCGTCTTGAAGCCCATGTGATGCGGGATCACGTACATGTCGACGGGAAGCGCGGGACCTTTCGCGACCCACTGCACTTTCTCGATCATGCTCTTGCGATACGCGCGCATGCCGCTGTGCACGTCCGTGGTTTTGAGGCCATGCAGCACACGCGCGGCGAACGCGAACAAGCGGTTCGCGAGAAAGTTCGCGAATGGCATCGCCTTCGGACGGCGCCAGGTGCGGGTCGTGTTCACGAGGTCGTAGCCTTCGTCGATGAGGCGCACGAGCTCGGGGATCACTTCCACCGGATACGTGTCATCGCAGTCCAGCGTGATCACGATGTCGCCGTGGCCTTCGCGCACCGCGCGATCCATGGCCGGGCCGTAACCCTGCGGCGGAAACTGTTTGATGACGCGCGCGCCGAGCTCCTGCGCGATTTCGGCGGTTCTGTCTTTGCTCGAGTCGACGAGGAGAATCTCCGCGTCGGGCGCGACGCGCCGGATGTCGGCGATGACCTTTGCCACCGCCTTCTCCTCGTTCATGGTGATCATGGAGACGGTCAATTTCATGATGTGCGTTTCGCTTCGAAAATCATCTGAAAGGCGAGCATTCCGGGCCACAGCGAGGCGATCGCCCGCTCGAGCGGATATGCGGTTTTGAGGTAGAGCTGGTAGGGCTTCGAGTTGAGGAGCGCGTCGGGCGCCTGTGCGCCGGCGCCGTTGGATGGCTTGGCGAGCAGGCTTTTCGCGAGGGGCACGAACGGCCGCACGATGCCCGGGTTGTAGGTCGTCTTGACCGGCTGCAGGCCGTTCTGCGCGAGCAGCCACTTTGCGCTTTTGCGGGTGAAGAAGCGGAGATGCGTCCGATCGAGCACGCCCGTTTCTTCGTAGTCCCACGTGCCGGTGAGATGTTTGAGGCGCACGGACCACAAGCCGACGTTCGGCAGCGAGACGATCACGCTGCCGTTCGGCGCGAGGTATTTCAGATAGCGCTGCAGCGCGCTCACCGGCCACGGCACGTGCTCGAGCACGTCCGCGAAGATGATGGCCTCGAACTGACGATCGCCGAGATCAGCCGCGAGCATGTCGCCCTGGATGACGTGCGCGAGCCGCTTCGACGCGACGTCCACTGCCACTTCGCTCGACTCCAGCCCGGTCACTTCATTGCCGAGTTTCTGAATGTGTTCGCTGGTCGTGGCGAACCCGCAGCCGACGTCGAGCACGCGCAGGCCGCGCCGTTTGTTCCACAGCCGGAGCAGCCCCCAGTTCACATCCTCGAAATACTGGTAAGGCGCGTTCTCATCCATGCGCGAGCTCTTTCGCCATCGCCAAAGCGCGCTCCACGCATACGTCGGAGTTGATGTAGTCGAACTGCGCAAAACGTCCGAGCAGACGCAGCCCGGTCGCGGCGACGGCTTCGCGCATCGCGGTCACGTTCTTCCGGTACTCGAGGTCGTACACCGGATAGCCATACGTGAAGCGGACCACCTTCTGATAGACGATGCTCTCGCGATCGACGAAGCCGATCCCTTCGACTTCGCCGATCACCCGCTCGAGCAGCGCCTCGTCGCTCATTTCCCAGACGCCGTCGCCCGCATTCGCGGTGATCTCGGCCATGATCGACGAGCCGCCCGGCGGCACACACTCGCTGCCGAACGCCTTCGGGAACGAGAGGCGGTGAAAGAGCAGATTCGGATCGGGGACGTACAGCGCGGTGTAGTTGTGTCCCGGATCGGCTTTGCATCCGATGAGCACATTGATGAGCGAGTTGTAGCGCAGCTTCGCCACTTCGTCGTGCACCTGCTGCGGCGCGTCTTTCCACACCTTCAGCAGTTCGTGAATCGGAATCGTGTTCACGAGCTCGTCGTACTCGCGCACTTCGCCGCTGGTGGAGGTGACGCGCCAGCCGTTCCCGATCTTCTCGACCGATGCGACAGGCCAGTTCGTCTGCACCGCGCCGCGCACCCGTTCGTTGAACGCTTTCACGATCGACTCGAAGCCGCCGTGGGTCGGATACGAGTAATACAGCTGATGCAGATAGCCTTCGGTGGAGATGCCGATCGACGACTTGAGCACGTCTTCCATCGGCGGCTTCGGAATGCGCTCGACGAACTCGGTGCCGATCTTGTTCGCGTCGTAGTTCCAGATCTTCTCGTTGTACGGGATGAAGTACTTCTCGCTGATGCCGGCGCCGAACGTGACGTACGACCATTGCGCGAGATTCGTCACCGGCGTCTCGTTCGCGCGCGGATTGACGATGTAGCCGTAGATGCAGTCGAAGTTGTCTTCCTTCGGCAGCGCGGCCAGGTCGTTTTCGAACGGATACTTGACCAGAGAGCCTTTGAAGTAGATGCGGTTCTCGCGGCGATTCTGATGCACGTTCTCGCCGAGCACCGCGATCATCAGATTCAGCACTTCCTTGTTCTTGCTGAACATGATGTGCGGCCCCGCTGCATCGAACGTGAACCCGTCTTCGACGATGGTCGCGCAAAGCCCGCCGATCCGATCGCTCTTTTCGAGCACATCGAGGTCTTCATCGAGATGCGCCGCGAGCGCGATTCCGGAGATGCCGCCGCCGAGAATGCCCACTCGCTTGCGCGTACGAGTTCCTCGGAGTTCCTCGGTTCCTCGGAGTTCCTCGGAGGAGTTCCCGGCAACGCGTGAATGAGTCTCCTCCGAGGAACTCCGAGGAACTCCGAGGAACTCCGAGGAACTCGTCATGCGCTCTCCTGCATCGCCATCGACTTGTGCGGCGACAAAAATCCATGTCCCATCTGCGCGACCACCTTCGTCCCCTCCGGCTCGATCATGTAGTGCATGCGCGGCATGCCGTGCTGCTCCATGAAGCGCTCGAGCTCCGCGCGCTGGCCGGGGCAATAGAGCATGAGAAATCCGCCGCCGCCCGCGCCGATGATCTTGCCGCCCAGGACGCCGAAGCGCTCGCGCACTTCGTCGTAGATCTGATCGACTTTCGCCAGCGAGATCTTCTTCGACATTCTTTTCTTGTTCTGCCAGTGCTCGTCGAGCATCTGGCCCCACGCGTCGTAGTTCGCGTTCTCGACCGCGTCGAGAATGCGATAGCCGAGGTCTTTGATGCGGGAGAGACTGTCCTCGACGCGATCGTGCGCGACGCCGTCTTTCTGCTGCATGGCCACGTTCTGGTCGTGCAGCACATCGCGTGCGTCGCGCTGTTCGCCGGTGTAGTAGATGTGCGTGCGGGCAACGAAATCGGCAATGTCGCTGCTGCTCGGGCGCAGCTGACGCACCGCCACCGTGCCGTCCTTCGCGATCTCGAGCACCGTCAGTCCGCCGTACGCGGCCATGTACTGATCCTGCTTGCCGATCGGCTGCTTGAGGATGTCGAGCTCGATGTGACACGCCTCTTCGGCCAGCGCCTGCAGCGGAACGTAATCGCGGCGATCGTGATGCAGCGCGTTGAGCAGACCGACCAGATAGCAGCTCGACGAGCCGAGCCCCGTGCCCGCAGGCAGATCGGCGATCGAGCCGACTTCGAATCCGTAGCGGACGCCGTGCGCGCGCAGCGCCTCGCGTGCGAGCTCGTGGCGCAGTTCGTTCACGTCGTCGACCACTTCGCTCTGCGAGTAATGCAGGCGAATCTTGCTGCCGACGGTCGGCCGGTTGACCGTCACGTACATGTACTTGTCGAGCCCCATCGCGAAGATGAAGCCGCCGTGCTGCGAGTAGTACGAGGGGAGGTCGGTGCCGCCACCACCGAGGGTGACGCGGAACGGGGTGCGCGTAACGATCACAACTTGAATCCTGCTGCCGCGGCGTCGTTGAAAAACATCTTCACCGTATCGAGCGACAGCTCGTCGAGCGGCTTGCCGACCATCGAGAGCTTCTTGAGGAGGTCGGAGGTGACGGTGATGATGTCGCAGCCGACTTCTTCCGCCTGGAAGATGTTCAGCAGCTCGCGCGGGCTCGCCCACAGCAGTTCCGCCTTCGGCTTCGCGCTGCAGATCTGCGCGGCTTCGCGCATGAGCGGAACGGGATCGACGCCCGTGTCGGCGATGCGGCCTGCGAAGACGGAGACGATCGCAGGCGTGTTCGCGTCGAGCGCGTCGACGACCGCGCGCACCTGATCGAGCGTGAGGATCGCGGTGATGTTGAGCTTCACGCCGGCAGCGGAGAGGCGGTGGATGAGCGGGACCGCCGACTCCCCTTTCGTGTTCGTGATCGGAATCTTCACGAACACCGGCTCGCCCCAGGTGGCGATCAGCTTCGCCTGGCGCTCCATTTCGTCAAAGTCGTCGGCGAAGACTTCGAACGAGATCGGCATGTCGCCGGTCGCGGCGAGCGCTTCTTTCGCGAATGCCGCGTAATCGGTGACGCCCGATTTGCGCATGAGCGTAGGGTTGGTGGTGAAGCCTTTCACGATGCCGGCGTCGCGCGCGGCGAGCATGTCGCGCACGTCGGCGCCATCGGCATAGATCGCGATACGGAGATTGGGCGTAGTCATCGGTTGCCTTTCACGGTGGTGGACGATTCGGGCGCGGATTTTAGCAGCCCGACTTCCCATACATCGAAGAAGACGGTGCGGCGAGCGCGACCGCTGTCGGCGAGGCGCTGCATGCACTGCGATGCGATGGGTAACGAAACGCGGCGCGGGTCGAGCGTGTAGCGCAATTGCGGAGGTACGGTGCAGACCGGAAAATCGTCCGGCGACGGGAGGTAACGCGCGCCGCGCGGCGTCTGCCGCAGCACGCGCGCGGCGCTGGTCATCTGCCCGACCGAAAACCAGTAGTAGTGCGCGTCGCGAACGGAAATCGGATGGCGCGGAGGCTCGAGCCACACCCGTTCACCCGGACGGAGATGTTCGCGTAGATATTTCTGCGAGATCCAGTAGGTGGTCGTGTCGCTCGTGGTC
>JALYOB010000768.1 GCA_030857085.1 Acidobacteriota bacterium
AAATATCTTCGCCATGGGCGGGATGGCCGCGCAGATCCCGATCAAGAACGATCCCGCCGCGAACGACAAGGCATTCGCCAAAGTTCGCGCCGATAAAGAACGTGAGGCGACCGACGGACACGACGGCACCTGGGTCGCGCATCCCGGCCTCGTTCCTGTCGCAAAGACCGTCTTCGACGAGCACATGAAGTCGGTCAATCAGATCGAGCGCAAACGGGAAGACGTCCGCATTACGCGCGACGACTTATTGCGTCTGCCGGAAGGCGTCGTCACCGAAAAAGGGGTCCGCCAGAACATCAACGTCGGCATCCTCTATCTCGCCGCATGGCTCGGCGGCAGCGGCGCAGTGCCTCTGTACAACCTCATGGAAGACGCGGCCACGGCGGAAATCTCACGCACGCAATTGTGGCAGTGGATCCATCACCGCGCGAAGCTGAATGACGGCCGCACCATCGACGCCGAGCTCTATCGCCGGCTGCGCGATGAGGAAGTGGCGTCGATGGAACAGAGCGACCGCGTCGCCCGGGCAGCCCGCATCTTCGACGAGCTCATTCTCGCCAATGAGCTGGCGGATTTCCTCACGCTGCCCGCATACGCCGAATTACTGCAACTCGAAACAAACGACCTGGAGTGAATGAAGTCGGCACCGGCTATTCCGATGAAGTGGCAAAAGCAGTGAGCGCGGGCGAGTCGTCGACCACCGCACTCGAAGGTTCAACCGAAGCAGCGCAGTTTCAGGAGATGAGCATGGACGAGATTCGCAATTACCGCATCGAAGAAGAAGACTCCCGCCGCACCGAACAAGAGCGGATCGAGTGCAGCGCACCCGCAGACGAGGAAGTGCCGTTTCACATTCCGAGGGATTGAGTCCTGAGCAGTACCTCGGAGTTCCTCGGGTACCTCGGAGTACCTCGGAGTGGTGCTCCCGCCGAGGTACTCCGAGGTACTCCGAGGTACCGAGGTACTGGTGCCCGGGATGACGCGGCGTAGCGCGCTTGTTCCGCCTCGGCGGTATGCGCAAACTCGCCCTCGTCCTCTCCTTCCTCGCCCTGCCGCTCTTTGCGGCGATCGAGAAGCCGGCTCCGCCTGCTGACCTGACGAACCCGCCTGCGGATGCGGAGCGGGCGGAAAACGGCCTGATTACGAAGAAACTCGCCGAAGGCACGGGCACGGAGCACCTGCCGGCCGACGGCATTGCCCGCGTGCGCTATACCGTCTGGAAGAGCGACGGCACGCTCGTGCAGCACGTTCCGCCGGGATCATCGGTCATGATCTCGCCGTCGAAAATGCTTCCCGGCTGGGCGCTGGCCGTGCGGCAGATGGTGCCTGGCGAAACGCGTCGCGCGTGGATCCCTGCCTCGTTAGGCGCAGGCAAGATCAAAGAAGGGGAGTCGCTCGTCTTCGACACGGAACTGATCGAGATCATCGATCGTCCGACGACGCCGCCTGACGTCGCCGCACCCCCTGCCGACGCAATCACCACTCCCTCCGGCCTCGCCTACAAAATCCTCCGCCCCGGCACCGGCACCGAACATCCGAAGCGCCACAGCACCGTGAGCGTCCATTACAGCGGCTGGACGACCGACGGAAAGATGTTCGACAGCTCCATCGCCCGCGGCGAAATGGCCGAATTCTCTCTCGACGCCGTAATCGCCGGCTGGACCGAAGGCCTGCAACTCATGACCGTCGGCGAAAAACGCCGCTTCTGGATCCCCTCGAAACTCGCCTACGGCCGCGACAAAACAAAGCCGCAGGGAATGCTGGTATTCGACATCGAACTGGTGGCGATCCGAGCGAAGTAGTACCCCGATACGTCAGTACCTCGGAGTACCTCGGGTACCTCGGAGTACCTCGGTGATAGCCCCTCCGAGGAACTCCGAGGAACTCCGAGGTACTTCAATACGCCATATCATGATCATCCAACCCAAAGTAATGCCCCAGTTCATGGATGACCGTTTCGCGGATCTGCTCGAGTGCCTCGCGGCGCGTGCGCGTCACGCGTGAGATCGGGCCGCGGAAAATCGCGATCTGATCGGGGAGCATGGGCAGCATGTCGTGCGTGCGACGCGGCAGCGCGACGCCGCGATAAATGCCGAGCAGTTCGCCGTGCGGATCGTCGAGCAGGTCGAGATCCTCGTCGCTCGGCTCCTCTTCCAGCACAATGAGCACGTTTTGCACGAGTGAGGCGAATTGCGGCGGCAATGTCGCCAATGCCTCCTCGACGACGCGCTCGAATTCTTCCGGCGGAATGAACATCAACAAAAAAGCGGGTGCGCC
>JALYOB010000325.1 GCA_030857085.1 Acidobacteriota bacterium
GCCCGCGTGTTGCTACTTCTTGACCGCGACCGGGAACGTCACGAACGCGCCGTTCGCGTAGATGATGTCGCAGTCCGGCTCCGTCGTTTCGCCGGGCGTGTACTCGCCCCCCTCGACCTTGCCGTCGCGCCCCATCGAGCGGATCGCGTACTCCTTCCCCTCGCCGACCGCAAACTCCAGCGGCCGTCCCCACGCATCCGTGCGCGGCAGCTTGCGCGTGTACGTCGGCGTCAGCGCCGTGAGCAGCGTCTCGTACGCCACCGACGTGCCGGGGAACGCGTAACCGGCGGCCGTATACGACGACGTTTCCGACGCGCGCGCCTCCCACGCCGTGGCGATGATGCGCATGTCGTTGACCGTTCTCTTCTGCCGCGCGCGCTCGATCGCGCTCAGATACGCCATGGTCGCAATGGCCGCGATGATCGCGATGATCGCCACCACGACCAGCAGTTCGAGCAGAGTAAATCCGCGGCTTCGCTCACGATTCATTGCGCACAATCCTCCTCAGTTGCGTCTCGGGGAGCCGGAAAAGCGTAACCTTCGCCTGTTGATGGTCAGTGCAAGCGTACGTCAGTTTTTCGTAAAAAGGGGCATCGCCTCCTGCCGCATCGTCGCGGCCGTTTCCGGCGGAGCCGATTCGACTGCACTGCTCATCGCGCTCGCGGAGCTGCGCAATGACGGATTCGACGTCGTCTGCGCGCACGTCAACCATCACCTTCGCGGAGAGGACTCCGATCGCGACGAAGCATTCGTGCGCGCGCTCTGCACCCAACTCGCGGTCGAGCTCCACGTGTGCGACGGCACGCTCAAACCCGATCGCATCCGGCATCGCGGCATCGAAGCCGCCGCGCGTGAAGTGCGCTACGCGCGATTGACCGAGGTGCGCGAACGGACCAGCGCCCGCTTCATCGCCACTGCCCATCAGAAAAACGATCAGGCCGAAACGGTGCTGATGCGCCTTCTCACCGGCAGCGGCCTCGCTGGCCTGCGCGGCATCCATCCGATGCGCGACAACGGCGTGATCCGCCCGCTGCTCGACGTCACGCGCGAGGAGATCGACGCCTTTCTGCGCGATCGCAACATCACCCCGCGACACGACGCCTCGAACGACGAGACGCGTTTTCTGCGCAATCGCATTCGGGCGATGCTGCGCGAGCTCGGCGGGATCGAACACCTCGCCGCAGCCGCGACGCAGGCACGCGCACTCTGGCCGATCGTCGAGCGTGCGATCGATGCTGCGGAAGATGTAGAAGTGACGGCGGACGAGACGCGCTTTCGCATGCTGCCCGAGGATGCGTGGCTGCGCGGCGCGCTGCTGCAGCGGCACATTCGCAGAATCGATCCTGACGCTCGCGACTTCGACGCGCTGCGCCTCGCGGGCGACAACGCGAACCGCATCAGCGTCACAAAAAATGTCGAGCTGATTCGCGAAGGCGATGCCGTGGTGCTGCGCCGCCGCATCGCGAGCCCGCGTATCGACGCATTCGAGCTCGAGCTCACGCCTGAGCATCCAGCGGTCACTCCCATCGGCACCATTCACGTCGGCCCGCCAAGCGGCGGCGCGCGCCAACGCATCCAGCTCCCACACGGTGCGCAACCCCGTTTCCTCATCCGCAACCGCCGCTCCGGCGATCGCTTTCACCCCCTCGGCATGCCTGCGCCGAAAAAGCTCAAAGACTTCCTCATCGACCGTAAAATCGCCGTCGGCGCGCGCGACTCGCTCCCGCTCCTCCTCTGGAACGGCGAGATCGTCTGGATCGCCGGCGTCGAAGTCTCCGAGAAGTTCAAGGTCACCTCATCCGCCGCGGGCGAACTCTTCGAGTTGTGGATTACCTGACCGATGATCACTCCCCTCTTCTCCGCTGAACAGATCGCCGCGCGCATACGCGAGCCACTCTCCGGCTGGTCGCTCTTCTCGATCGGGAGGATGGACGCACCGTCGACATCGCCGCCGGCTTCGTGCTTTTCGTGTCGAAGATGGAACGTTTGCGGGTTACGGGCTCGAGCAGGAGCGCCGTTTCGGAAACATCCCCTCCATCGGCCGCGTAAGCTGACAGCAGCACTGCAATATCACCTTCTCGCGTCCCGTTAAGAAGCGCGATAGTGTACGTGGCACGGGCGAAGCATCCGCGTCGCCGCGTAGGAGGCAAAATCTTTTGAATTCCACAGTCAAAACTGCGCTCCTGTGGGTCGTCATCATTGTGCTGGTCTTCCTCCTATGGAACCTGTTCAGCACGGCCAAAGGCGCCAGCGAGCAGATTCCGTTCAGCACATTCACCAGCCGCGTCAGCGACGGCTATGTCGAAAAGGTAACGATCCACGGCGACGAGATTCGGGGCGAAACCAAGAGCACGGCTCCGGGCGGCAAGCGTGAGTTCCACGCCACCGGCCCCGCCACCTGGCCCGACGATCTCTTCAAGCGCCTCGAAGACAAAGGCGTCACCGTCGAATTCGAACAGCAGCGCGACGGCGCGTTCGTCACCGCTCTCATCACCTGGGCTCCGTTCATCTTCCTCATCGGTCTCTGGATCTTCTTCATGCGCCAGATGCAGGCCGGCGGCAACAAGGCCCTGTCATTCGGCAAGTCGAAGGCGAAGCTCCTCTCCGGCAGCGCGAAGAAGGTGACGTTCAAGGACGTCGCCGGCGTCGACGAGGCCAAAGTCGAGCTGCACGAGATCATCGAGTTCCTCAAAGAACCGCAGAAGTTCACCAAGCTCGGCGGCAAGATTCCGAAAGGCGTCCTGCTCATGGGTCCTCCCGGAACGGGCAAGACGCTTCTCGCGCGCGCAATCGCGGGTGAGGCGAACGTGCCGTTCTTCTCGATCTCCGGCTCGGACTTTGTCGAGATGTTCGTCGGCGTCGGCGCCTCGCGCGTCCGCGACCTGTTCGAACAGGGCAAGAAGAACGCGCCGTGCATCATCTTCATCGATGAGATCGACGCGGTCGGCCGTCATCGCGGCGCCGGTCTCGGCGGCGGACATGACGAGCGCGAACAGACGCTCAACCAGCTGCTCGTGGAGATGGACGGCTTCGAGTCGAACGAAGGGGTCATCCTCATCGCCGGCACGAACCGCCCCGACGTTCTCGATCCCGCACTGCTCCGCCCGGGCCGCTTCGACCGCCGCGTCGTCGTCGACCTGCCGGACCTCAAAGGCCGCGAAGGCATTCTCCGCGTGCACACCCGCAACATCCCGCTCGCGGAAGACGTCGATCTCGCCGTCATCTCCCGCGGCACGCCTGGCTTCTCCGGCGCCGACATCGCGAACCTCGTCAACGAGGCCGCGCTCAACGCCGCGCGCTACGACAAGAAGAAAGTCCAGATGGTCGACTTCGAGTATGCGAAGGACAAGGTCATCATGGGCGTCGAGCGCAAGTCGATGATGATGTCCGATCGCGAGAAGCGGAACACCGCCTACCACGAGTCGGGACACACGATCGTCGCGGCGATGCTGCCGGCCGCCGATCCGCTGCACAAAGTCACGATCATCCCGCGCGGCCGCGCGCTCGGCCTCACCCAGCAGCTGCCGACCGAAGACAAGTATTCGTATTCGAAGCGCTATCTCGAGGCGATGCTCGCGGTTCTGATGGGCGGCCGCATCGCCGAAGAAGTGTTCCTCAACGAGCTCACCACCGGTGCCGGCAACGACATCGAACGTGCGACCGGCATGGCGCGCAAGATGGTTTGCGAGTGGGGCATGTCGGAGCTCGGCCCCGTCACCTTCGGGAAAAAAGAGCAGGAAATCTTCCTCGGCCGCGAATTCGCGCAGCACGGCGATTTCTCCGAATCGACGGCCGTTGAGATCGACAAGGAAGTGCGCCGCATTCTCGAGAAGGCGTACAAAACCGCGCACGACATCATCAACAGCAATCGCAACGCGCTCGACCGCATCGCGCGCAAGCTCCTCGAGCGCGAAACGCTCGACGGTGTGGAAGTGAACCAGATCATCACCGAGGAAACCGGGACGGACTACCTGAAGCTCAAGGAGTACTACCCCGATCAGAGCCCCGGCGAAACGATGACCATCGCCCCCGGCTCCGGCCCCCTGAGCGACATCGCCGCCCCCGTGGCCGCGCCCGATCGTTCGTAAATGGCCGACGAACCGCAGCTGCACACCGAGGAGGGCAGGCCCGAAAGCCTGCCCTCCGTTTGTCCGGAAGAACCGCAGCCCGCCGCAGTCACGCCGCGCTGGACACCTGCGGCGGAGCCGACTTGTTGCGGGTCAGGGTGTGAGGACTGTCCGTTCTGACGAAGGGAAATTGAAAATTGAAAATTGAAAATTGAAAGAGCGCCGCGCAAAGGCCGTGCGCTCCGATTTTTCAATTCTCAATTTTCAATTTTCAATTCCGCCCCACGACGACCGGCCCCACAACGCACCGCGCGAACCGCTCACCAGTACAATCCGCGCCATGCCCGTCATCACCTGTCCTGACTGCGGCCGCGACGTCTCCACTCTTGCTACTGCCTGTCCGCACTGCGGGCGGCCCTCGCCTGCCGGGATGGTGCCGCCGCCGGCGAGCGGGATGGCGGCGCCGCTGCACGGTGCTGCAGCACCGCGTATCGCGGCGCGGGAGGAAACGCTCTGGCAGGGAACGCCGTCGCCGACGCTGCTGGCGGGGCACATCTTCATGATCCTCGTCGTGCTGATCGGCATTCCGCTGCTCGCACGCTTTTTCGGCAGCACGATGCCGGACGAGTCGCGCGCGGAGTCGTTGAAGCACTTCGCGTTCATTGCCGCGGCGATCCTCGTCACCATTCAGGCGCTGATGCTGCTCGTCGCCTGGATTCGTCTGCGCAGCACGTCGTACACGATCACCAATCAGCGCGTGCTCATCGAACAGGGCGTCTTCACCAAGACGGTCGACGAGCTCGATCTCCGCTACCTCGACGACTCGCAGTTCATGCAGACCTTCGTCGATCGCATCCTCGGCATCGGCGACGTGACGCTCATCTCGTCCGACAAAACCTCGCCGCGCACGACGCTGCGTTCGGTGAAAGACCCGCGTGCGGTGCGCGAGATGATCCGCGCCGAGGCATATCAGAACAGTCAGCGGCAGATCTTTACGCGGGCGACGTAACGCTCACGACGCGGCCAGCGTCTTGACCAGCTTCTTCGGCGCGATCGCGCGAAAGCTCTCGTCGATCCACGCCTTGAGGAGGTCCATCGGGACGTCGCTCACCTTCCTGAAGCGCGCCGTGACCCAGCCGTGTTTGCCCATGCCGTAGCCGGTCGGCTCGGCGAACGGAAGATCGAGCGCGACGTCGCGCGAGCTCGGGAGCTTGAGCGAGAGACTCAGCTCGTTCTGGCTCGTCTCGCCGCCGAGGAAGACGAAGACCTTGCCGCGCACCTTCATGGCCCGGTGGCCCCACGGATGATCCTCCGTCGTTTCGGGGAACGTCATCGCGTAATCGCGCAGTTCGAGCTCGAGCGACTCCAGCGTCTTTTTCGGCATGGCGGGTATTATCGCGCGTCGATGCGGAAGAAGGTCTTCATCGCGTACACCGGCGGCACGATCGGCATGAAGCGCACGCGCAGCGGCTACCGACCGGAGCCCGGGTATCTGCAGGCGCAACTCGCGGAGATTCCGGAGCTGCGGCACGAGTCGATGCCGAGCTACACGATTCACGAGTACGCGCCGCT
>JALYOB010000326.1 GCA_030857085.1 Acidobacteriota bacterium
CCACGTGAATTGCGGCGGCGTGGGCGGTGGCGGCGGCGGAGGAGTCTCCGGTTCGTCGCACACCGAGCCGATGCCGTCCCGATCGACGTCCTGCTGATCGGGATTGGCCGCGCTCACGCAGTTGTCGCGAAAGTCGGGCACGCCGTCCTTGTCCTGGTCGGGCGGAGGAGGCGGCGGCTTCACGGGCGGCGGCGGCGGCGGAGGCGGCGGCTCTTTGTACGCGAACAGATTGCGGCTGCTTCTGTAGCTGCCGCTTTCCGCATCGAGCAGATCGAGACGCACCGGCTCGACGCCGGAGGGTGCAATCGGTTTGGTTGCGCGCGTCTTGCGCGAGGGCGCGGGACGCCCTTCCTGCTCGACCGCGTCCACGGCCGTGCGCGGACGCGCCGGCTCGACCGGCGGGTCAGGCGCGGCGAACGTGTTGTAGATCGCAAAGACCGCGATGAGAATCACGGCCGCGACAGTCCACTTCTTCCAGTCCATCGAATTCATCACAGGCGATTCGCCGCGGCGGATTGCTGTTCGTCGTCACGGAACAGCGTCTTCAAATGCAGGGTCATCGTCAACGCCTGATTCTCGCCGGAGGTGAGTCCGATCTGATCGATGATGACGAACTGGCGCGAAAGCTCGAGCAGGTTGATGAAGCGGCGGATCTGCTGATACGTCCCCTGCACCGAGAACGACATGCCGACTTCCATCGCGCCGACTTTCTCGCGCGGACGGCCGCCCGTGGCAGTGCGATCCTTCACTTCCGCCTGCACGAAGCTGTACTGTTTCGGCTGCAGGTTGCTCGCCTCGGCCAGACGTTTCACTTCGCTGATCAGCAGCGTGAAGCGCTTCGGCTGCGTCGACCAGTGGTTGTTGAACACTTCCGCAACGTCGGACTCGACTTTGCGGTAGCCCTGCAGCTGGCGTTCGGCGGTCATCCGATCGCCGCGCGCTTTTTTCAGTTCCTGTTCAGCCGTATCGAGGCGCGCATCGAGGTCGTCGAGACGGCTCTGGTAGCGCACGCGATACGTGAAGAAAAACATCGTGTTCGCGAGCAGCAGGATGCCGAGGATGATGAGGAGAACTCGCTTCTCGCGCCAGATCATCGAGTGCCTCCCGCCGCGCGCACGATCTCCATCCCTTCGGGGAGGTATTTCGCGGAAAGGGTGAAGGCGAAGCCGCCCGTTTCGCGCTGCGCCTCGAAACTCGGGAACGCCTCGCGGAATCGCGGATCGTCGTTCATCCGGTTGATCGTGGTGATCATGCCGTCCGCGGTTTTCGTTTCGAACGCGAGCGAGAGCTGCACCGGACCCTGTTCGGTGAACGTCGGCGCGACCGAGATGAGGCGGACGTCATCGGCGAGGACCGACTCGAGCTCGTCGAGCAGAGCGCTCCAGGAGAACGCACGCTCTTCGAGCTTCGCATTGACGAAGCGCGTCTGCGCGTCGAGATGACCGAGGTCGATGCTGCCGAGACGCTCCTGCACTTTGCGTCCGAGCTCGCGCTCACGCTCGGTCTGCGCCTCGACCGAGGCGATCTTCGCGCGCGTGTTGCGCGTCTCGTGCGTGTAGCGGTAGTACGTGTCCACGTTGTTCAGCATGAGGAACGCGGTGAGCAGC
The DNA here is from genome assembly GCA_030857085.1 of Acidobacteriota bacterium. Lineage (GTDB taxonomy): Bacteria > Acidobacteriota > Thermoanaerobaculia > Gp7-AA8 > Gp7-AA8 > QHVT01. The sequence continues at coordinate 1,608 of JALYOB010000326.1, forward strand.
GACATCACGACCACTGCCGCATACACAGGGCGATAGTCGCGGTAGGGCCGCGACGCGAGATTCAGATGGATCGGCTTCACCCGGTGAACACTCCTGAGCAGGCGGTGAGCTCGGCGTCGAGGCCCCACGTTTCGGACGGCGCGTCTTCGATGAAGTCGCGCAGCACGACGGGGCGCACCTGCGTGTTGAATTCGGACGCGAGCGTCTCGTGCACTGCCGCGCCGCCCGTGCCGGCGACATAGCAGTTCGCGAACGTTTCGACGGCCAGCGCGTCGCGAAGGTAGCTTGCGGAAAGGCGGATCTCCTGCTCGATCGTCCGGTCGCGTCCAACGTTGCGCGAGCGGATGAAGAGCGGCTGCGATCCGCGGAAAACGGCGGTGGTGAAGTCGGTCTCGCGCACGTACAGGAACAGACGGTCGGCCGTCGTATCCGCTTCCCGTACGGTGATCGCGTTCCAGATGTTGAGGCCGAGCGACTCGATGAGCACGATGTCGATGCCTGCTTCGCCGAGGACGCGCTCGATCGCCGTCAGCGTCGCATCGAGCGCACTGAAGACGAGCACCTTCGCTCCTTCGCCCGTGCGCGAGAGCACGTTGTACGTGACGCGCAGCTGCTCGGGCGCAATCGGAAGCGTGCGCTTGAGGCTCCACCGCACCACATCCATCGCCTCGGCAGGGCGTGCGGGGAGCGACGGCAGCTCGACGATGTTGATGCGGAACCAGGAGTCGGGAAGGAGCAGGGATGCTTTGTCCCAGCGTCCCGTTTCATTGCGCACGCGGCGCAGCGTTTCGGCGAGCGCCGCTTCATTCGCGAGCGCCGGCGTCACCGTGCCCGGCGTGAACGTATCGGCCGCGAGGCGATACGGCTTGGTCTGCACGAGCCGCGGATTCGAGCGCCCGCGGCCGAAACGCGCATGCACCACCGCGTCGGTGTCGAGGACGAGAACGTCGGGAGGAAACGAACGTGCCATAGCAATAGTGCGAGTCGCGTTGCCGTCTTACTCGACGAACGTGACCTTGTTGATCTCCCGAAGGGTGGTCTGTCCTTCCATCACCTTCAGCAAGGCGGACTCGCGGAGGAACGTCATTCCTTCCTCTTTTGCGGCACGCTTGATTTCGGCGGCGGGGCGGCGATCCAGAATCATGCCTCGAATACGGTCGGAGAGGTCGAGAAGTTCCGAGATTGCGGCGCGTCCGTGAAAGCCCGTGCCGTTGCACTCGAGGCAGCCCGCGCCTTCGTAGAAAACGCGTCCGCGGTAGTCGTTCGGATCGAGTCCCGAATCGACGAGCTGACGCTCGTCGTACGTCGTCTCGCGCTTGCAGTGATCGCAGATCTTGCGCACGAGGCGCTGCGCGAGCACGCAGTTGAGCGCGGAGACGAAGTTGTAGAGGTCGACCTTCATGTTGAGAAAGCGGCCCAGCACGTCGACGACGTTGTTCGCGTGAACGGTCGTGAAGACGAGGTGACCGGTGAGCGCCGACTGCACGGCGATCTGCGCGGTCTCTTCGTCGCGGATCTCACCGACCATGATCTTGTCCGGATCGTGACGCAGGATCGAGCGAAGGCCGCGCGCAAACGTGAGGCCTTTCTTTTCATTGACCGGAATCTGCGTGATGCCGCGCAGCTGATATTCGACCGGATCTTCGATGGTGATGATCTTGTCTTCCGGCGACTGAATCTCGGAGAGCGCCGCGTACAGCGTGGTGGTTTTACCGGAGCCGGTGGGACCGGTCACGAGCACCATGCCGTACGGTTCTTTGATGAACTTACGAAACCGCGCGAGCATCGCCTTGTCGAAGCCGAGGATGTCGAGGCGGAGGTTCTTGAACTCCTTCGACATCGACTCTTTGTCGAGAATACGGATGACCGAGTCTTCGCCGTGCGCGGTAGGAACGACCGAGACGCGGAAGTCGATCGTGCGGCCGGTGATGCGGAGCTTGAAGCGGCCGTCCTGCGGGACGCGCTTTTCGGCGATGTCGAGCTCCGACATGATCTTGATACGGGAGATGATCGTGGAGTGATGGCGCTTGTCGATCGGATCGAGCGCTTCGTAGAGCACGCCGTCGATGCGGTACTTGACGACGACTTCGTTGTCGCGCGTTTCGATGTGAATGTCCGAGGCGCGGCGCTGGATGGCGTTGAAGACGATCGAGTCGACGAGCTTGATGATCGGCGAGGAGTCCTGCTGCGTGATCGAGTCGATCGTCAGCGTCTCTTCGCCGTCTTCGGTCTCGCTCACGAGCTGCATGCGGAAGCCTTCGGTGGCTTCGTCGAGCACGCGCTGCGTCGACTCGGACTTTTGCAGCTTCTCGCGAATGGCCGCGGGTGAGGCGACCTTCACGGTCAACGGCGCGCCGAGAAGGAGCTCGAGCTCGTCCAGCTTGAGGACGTCCGTCGGATCGCCGACCACGACCGAGATGTGCCCATCCTCCCGATGCTCAGGGAGGAACTGGTAGCGGATCATCAGGTCGAGCGGGATGTCACGGAACAGCTGGTGGTCGCCCTGGAAGTGCTCGAGGTCGACGAACGGAAAGCCGTACTGCTCCGCCAGACGGCGGGCGCGTGCAGCTTCTCCGGTGGGATCGGCGTTTTTATAGAGCGTGCGATTCGGATCTGCGGCCATGGTTTTCGAAAGACAAAGCTCCTACTGATTCGCTCCCACGCTGGAGAGACGGAACAGAGGGAGGTAGAAGGCGTAAAGCAGAACGCCGATGACGCCGCCCATCAGGACGAGAATGATCGGCTCGATGGCGGCCACGAGTCGGCCGAGTCTGGATTCGATTTCCTCGTCGTAAAACTCGCTCACATTCGAGAGCATTTCCGTAAGTGCGCCCGTCGATTCGCCGACCTTGATCATCTCGATCGCGAGGTCACTGATGACCTTGGTGTTGTCGAGCGAGCGCCACAGTGGCTCTCCTTCACGCACGTTCTGCACGATGCCGGAGATCTTCGTCGCCACGAGCTGGTTGGTGACGGACTGGGAGGCGATCTCGATGGCCGGGACCATCGGCGTGCCGCCGGCGAGAAGCGTGCCGAGGGATTGCGTGAACTGCATGATTGCGAAGCGGTGGAGCACGCCGCCGACCAGAGGAATGCGCAGTTTGACGCGATCCCAGATGAGGCGCCCGGAGGTGGTCGCCCAGCGGTTCGCGAGAAAGGCCGCCCCGCCGACGCTGAGCACGACCACGAGGACGTTGTGCCGCAACGCGGTCGCGAAATTGATGAGCAGGGTCGTGAACCACGGCAGCTCGGCGCCGAAGCCGGAGAAGAACTCCGCGAACTTCGGGATGACGAACGTGAGCATCACGAAGATCATCCCGCCCGAGAGCGCCATGAGGATGAGCGGATAGATCATCGCGCCGACGACGCGCTTGCGCAGGGCGACGATCATCTTCTGATAGCGGAGGAAGCGCTTGAGCACTCCTTCGAGATCGCCCGAGCGCTCGCCCGCGCGGAGCGAAGTCGAGTAGATGGCGGGGAACATGTCGCCGTATGCGGCGAATGCGTCGGAGAGGGCGACGCCGGAGGTGATCTTCTCGCGGATTTCGTTGAGCACTTCGCGGAAGCGGGGGTTTTTCTGCCGCTCGAGCATGATGTCGAACGACTGAACGATCGGGAGACCCGCGCGCACGAGGGCGAGGAGCTCCTGATTGAAGAGGAGGAAGCGCTCGGTGGAGATGACGTTGCCGAAGTGGGGAACGAGGTCGCGCAGTGAGATCGAACCGCGATTGACTTCGAAGACATGCAGCCCCTGCCGGCGCATCTCCTCGCGCGCGGCGCGGAGGGATGCAGCATGGATCTGCCGCTCGACGACGTCGCCTTCCGGCGTTCCCACTCTGAGGATGAATTCAGGCATCTAAGGCTTTCCTTCGCCACGACTTGGACGCGCAGTCGGCAAAAACGTTCCCAAGATTTGGCGGCGGGGCGTCATAACGGGGAGGGGGGCGGGGATATTCGCGGCCTGGCGGCCGTGTTGGCCTGTTGCCGGTTGCCAGTTGCCGGGCAGATCGTTGCTTGGGCGGGATGAG
>JALYOB010000769.1 GCA_030857085.1 Acidobacteriota bacterium
AAACTGCACCGACTTGTCGACGACGATCTGTCCGTCGGCAGGGTCGATGGCGATCTTTGCCCGCTCGAGCGGGCGCGGCGCAGGTCCTTCGAAGTTGACTCCGGTCCTGTAATAGCCGCTGCCGTGGCACGGGCACTTGAATTTGTTCTGCGAGGGAAGCCAGTTGGGCGTACAGCCGAGGTGCGTGCAGGTCGTGATGAGGGCGTACATCATCTCCTCATTGCGGACCATCCAGATGCCGTATTTGTCTTTCCAGCGCTCGTCGACTTCGCCCATCGAGTAGTCGCCCGGGAGACCGGCCTTGAACTTCTGCACCGGCTCGAAGAGGACGTTGGGGAAGAGATAGCGGACGAAGATCGTCGTCAGCCCGCCTAACGCCGCCGCGAGGGCAGTCCAGGCAGCGGTGAGGACGAGAGGGAAACTGCGCCGGGTGATCTCTCCCTGCTCGCGGATTTCCGACGCGGCACTCCCGGCGAGCGGGGTCTTCGGAGCCACCTGATATGGCGTCATTTGCTCAGACATTTGGAGGTTTCTGAGACTCTGTTGCGGTGCGCGTACTATCGGTGAAAACGGAAACGGTGTCAACGGCGGAATCGATGAACCTGGTCAGGTTTTTCGTTTCGCGCTCAGCGCTTCTTTGGCGGCCGACTGCACCTGCAGCGACGGATCGTGCGCCGCGAGCGGCGGCAGGATCTTTTGCGCATCGGATGGCGAGAGCTGAACCAGCGCCGGAATGGCCGCGAGGATGGTCGACTCCTTCTGATCCGGGCGCATGCCGGGAACGCGATCGAGGCGCGAGCGGTCGAGCATCTCCCGCAGCACGCCGAGCGCGCGGGTGTCGCCGAAGCGGGAGACGGCGATCGCGGCGTTGTAGCGGACGTCGGCGATCGGATCTTCGAGCGCGCCGACGAGGGGCGGCAGTGCGCGAGGATCGCGGATCTCCCCTAACGCATACGCCGCCGCCTTCCGCACATCCCGCTCGTCGGTGGAGAAGGCGTTCAGGAGAGGGGGAACTGCCGCCGGGTCGCGAAGCCGTCCCAGCGCCAGTGCGGCATAGATGCGGGTGTCGGGCGAGCGATCGGAAAGGGCGTCGACGAGCAGCGGCGTCGCCCTCCGGTCGCCGAGGTTGCCGAGGACCATGCTGAGGTATTGGCGGATGCGGGGATCGTCGTTCTTCGCGTCCTCGTACACCCGCTCCACGTCGTTGACGAGGTTCGGATACTTTTTCGCCTCGCCGGCATTGATGAGCTGCGAGAGCTGATACGCCGCCTGCCACCGCTCCCGCCGCCCGCCACTCTTCACTTCATTGAGGTAATCCGGAATCCCCTGCTCGTCCGACGCCAGCCGTCCAAACAGGAAAAAGATCCCCACCGCCACGGCCACGATGCCGAGGGGGAAGATGACGAACTGGAAGAGGATGGTTTTGGGGGACTCTTTGGGGATGTCGGTGGAGTGGTTGGTTGTCATCGTGAGTTGGTCCGGTCGTCGCGAGTGCAAAATTGAAAATTGAAAATTGAAAATTGAAAGATCGGCGGCCTGAGGCAACGGCTGTGCGGGCGCCGCGTTTTCAATTTTCAATTTTCAATTTTCAATTCTTTCCGCGCTCACCGCCCCCACTCCATCACCACAAAGTCCGGCAGGTAGGTCTTCAGCTGGGTCGGCGCCTCGGGGACGACGATCGCGTCTTTGTCGCAGACGCTTTCGCAGAGGCGGCAGGCGACGCATTTGTTTTTTTCGACGAAGGCGATCTTGTAGTGGTTGGCGAGGGTTTCGTCGTCCGCGTCGACCATCCGGATGCATTCGAACGGGCAGATGTCCACGCAGAACTCGCAGCCCGTGCAGAGGTCTTTGATGACCTCGGCCTTCGGGATGTCCTTCGGCTTGATGCGATTGATGATCTCGCCGTGCTGGTTCTGGATCGCGTCGACGGGACAGTAGATGCCGCACACCGAACAGTCGATGCAGCGCTCAGGGTGGATGTAATACTGCCCCTTGCTCTCGCCCCAGATCGTGTTCGTCGGACACTTGATCTCGCAGACCGAGCATCCGATGCACTTGTCGGTGATGAAATGCGGCATGGTCGATGAGTGTAACGTACCGGTCAAGATTGTCATGCCCGGAGCGGGAAAACGAACCGCAACGGCCGGTGAGCAGACTCGTCCGGGAGCACACCGGCGGGAGGCGCAAAGCTGCGCGCCGCAGCTGCAGCGAGCAGATATGGAGCGCCGCCATCACGGTGTCTCCGCGGGCGAACGGAGGTCAACGCGCC
>JALYOB010000327.1 GCA_030857085.1 Acidobacteriota bacterium
GTCGCGGCCTTTCGCGCCGAGGAACTGCGCGACGACTGCGGTCGGCGAAGCGGTCGACGGCAGCGTCAACGCATGCACACCCTCGGACCGGTAGATGTTTGCGGCGCGGTCATTGAGCCGGCCGCCGTTCTGTCCCAGCGCCGGAAATGCGCCGAGGGCTGCTACCAACACCACTGCTGTCAACTGGTTCTTTCTCAACGAGGTCTCCCTGTGCGTTCGGCCGCGGGGTTAGATTTTGTTCGAGCCGGACCGCCGCACGTCACTGCACGCGTGCCGCCAGTCTGTAAGTTATTGATTGCAAACAAACCAAGGTGGGAGGTGGTGCAGTGATTGACCCGATATCGTGAGTATTGGTGGGTTAGCGGGCGACCACCTGCGCGATGTTTGACCCACCCGAGCGCCCGAGCTCGCCCGGATCTCGCATTGCATTAGATTTTTTGCGATGCCGGTCAGCGAGGAGTTCCGCGAGTTCGTGCTCGAGCAGTTGCGGCGGGTGGTCGCGCGAGTGACCTGGAGGAAGATGTTCGGCGCGGTCGGGGTGTACGCCGACGGGGTGTTTTTCGCGATCGTCGACGACGACACGCTCTACTACAAGGTGGGCGACGCGTCGCGGGTGCGGTATGCAGAAGCAGGAAGCAAGGCGTTCGACGCGTATGGCGGCGGCCGGCAGTCGATGACGTACTTCGAACTGCCGCCCGACGTGCTCGAAGACGAGGAGCGACTGCGGGAGTGGACGCGCGAAGCCGTCGAAGTCGCACGGACGCGGAAGCGAAAGAAGTGAGCTCCCTCGCGTCTACTGCGCGAACCGCGCGAGCACGCCGAGCACGAGGGCGGTGAACTCCTGCTGCACGCGCGCGGTCGTCTCCATCACTTCCTGATGCGAGAGCTTCTGCTTGAGGATGCCCGCGGCCATGTTGGTGATGCAGGAGATGCCGAGCACCGGGATCTGCATGTGCGAGGCGGCGATCACTTCGGGCGCGGTCGACATGCCGACGGCGTCGGCGCCGAGAATGCGGAACGCGCGGATTTCCGCGGGCGTCTCGTAGGTCGGGCCGGAGAGGGCGAGATACACACCTTCCTGCACCTGCAGGTTCTGCGACGCGGCGACCTCGCGCGCAATCGCGCGCAGTTCCTCTGAATACGCATCGCTCATGTCGGGGAAGCGGACGCCGAGGTCGTCGATGTTCGGTCCGCGCAGAGGATTGCTCCCCATGAAATTGATGTGATCGGAGATCAGCATCAGATCGCCCGGCTTGAACGCGGTGTTGATGCCGCCGGCTGCGTTCGTAACGATCAGCTTCCTGACGCCGAGTCGGCCGAGGACGCGCGCGAGGAACATCACGTCGGACATCTCGTGACCTTCGTAGAAATGCACGCGGCCCTGCATGATCGCGACGGGCGTGCCGTTCGCGCGGCCGAGGATCAGGCGGCCCTGATGGCCGGCCACCGTGGATGCTTTCGCGCCGGGGATGTCGCCGTACGGAATCGACGCTTCCGTTTCGACGGCATCGACGACGTTGCCGAGACCCGAGCCGAGGATCACTCCGACTTCGGGCTGGAGCGTGCTTTTCGATTGGATGAAGGCGACGGCGTCATTGATGGCGTTGATCATGGCGCGTGAGGATAAGGCGTGTCGCGGCCGTTGTGCATCATCTTTCGTTGACAGCGCGCCGCGCCTCGTTCATAAAGCTGGCGCGTCCCACACCTCAGCACGTCAGGAGCGATGAATGGAGCGGTTTACTGCGCTGATCGGGTTTGTTGCGATCCTGCTGATCGCCTACGCCATCTCGATGAACAAGAAGGCCATCAAATGGCGGCCGGTGGTGTGGGGGCTCGTGCTGCAGATCGTGATCGCGATTTTCGTCCTCAAAGGGGCTCCGATCGCGACCGCACTCGCGGGGATCGCGCCGCCGCTCGAACGGTGGGGCGCCGCGCTGGTGTTCGTCGTGCTGGCGATCCTCGTTTCGCAGATCGCGAAGCGGATGGCGCCGGGCGGTGCGCGCCGCGGATTGTGGATCGCGTTCGGCGTGGTCTCTCTCTTTCTCTTCCTCACCTTCAACCTCCTCGCGTTCCTCTTCGAGAACATGAAAGAGGTGATCAACAAGTTGATCGGGTACACCACCGAGGGTGCGACCTTCGTCTTTGGTGACCTCGGCAGCGGCAGCGGAAAGATCGGATTCGTCTTCGCGACGCAGGTGCTGCCGACGATCATCTTCATCGCCTCGATTTTCGCGATCCTCTACTACATCGGCGCGATGCAGCTCGTGGTGAAGTTCTTCGCGAAGGCGATGACGCGCTTCATGGGCGCGTCGGGCGCGGAGTCGACCTCGGTCGCTGCGTCGATCTTCATGGGGCAGACGGAGGCGCCGCTGACGATCCGGCCGTTCCTGCCGGACATGACCATGTCCGAGCTCATGACCATCATGACGGCGGGCATGGCGCACATCTCGGGCGGCATCATGGCGGCGTACGTGCTCGTCGCGAAGGTCGACGTCATTCACCTTCTGACGGCGGTGATCATGACCGCGCCCGGGGCGATCATGATGGCGAAGATCATCGTGCCGGAAACCGAGCAGACGACGACGGGCGGCGATGTGAACGTGGTCGTGCCGAAGCAGGACGTGAACGTGATCGACGCCGCGGGCCGCGGTGCGATCGAAGGTCTGCATCTCTCGCTGAATGTCGCCGGCATGCTGATCGCGTTCATCGCGCTGGTCGCACTGGTGAACGGCATGTTCGGTTACGTGCACTCGCTCCTGGCCTGGTTCCCCGCCAGCCTCGACGCGCTCCTCGGATGGGTGTTCGCGCCGATCGCGTGGGCGATGGGTGTGGCGTGGAAGGATGCGATCACGGTGGGCAATCTGCTCGGCACGCGCATGGTGCTCAACGAGTTCGTCGCATTCGCGAAACTCGGCGAGCCGGGCGTCGGCAGCTCACTCGATCCGCGCAGCTTCGTCATCACGACGTACGCGCTCTGCGGCTTCGCGAACTTTTCCTCGATCGCGATTCAGATCGGCGGCATCGGCTCGCTCGCTCCGTCGCGCCGCGGCGATCTCGCAAGACTCGGACTGCGAGCGATGATCGCGGGAACGCTGGCGAACTTTCTGACGGCGACGATTGCGGGAGTGTTGTTGTAGGGCCGTTGTCGGTTATCGGTTATCGGTTGTCCGTTCTCCGTTGTCCGTTGTCCGTTTAGACAACCGACAACCGACAACCGAGAACCGACAACGGATAACGGACAACCGATAACTACCCCCGCAGGGCTTCGATCAACACTCGCATATCCTCCGGCACCGGCGCCTCCACCACCGTCACCGCGCCGCTGCGCGGATGAGTGAAGGTGATTTTTGCGGCGTGCAGGGCCTGGCGTTCGAACGATGCGATCGTGCGCTGGAGTTTTTTGTCGGGGATGCCGCGCCATTGCGGGCCGGAGTAGACGGGGTCGCCGATGATGGGGTGGCCGTTGTGTTTCATGTGCACGCGGATCTGGTGCGTGCGGCCGGTGCGCAAGCGGCAGCGAACTACCGACGCGTAGCGGAGGCGCTCGGTCACTTCGTAGTCGGTGATGGCGTTGCGTCCTTCTGCAACGACGGCCATCCGTTTGCGGTCGCGCGGGTCGCGTCCGATCGGCGCTTCGATCGTGCCGCGCTCCTGCGCGGGCGTTCCGTAGACGAGCGCGAGATATTCTTTGCGGACCGCATCGGAGTTCCAGTTGGCGGTGAGTTTGCGATGCGCCTCGTCGTGCTTCGCGATCAACATCACGCCGCTCGTGTCTTTGTCGAGGCGGTGGACGATGCCGGGGCGAAGCTCGCCGCCGATGCCGCTCAGATCCTTCACATGAAACAGCAGCGCGTTCACGAGCGTGCCGTCGGCATGTCCCGCGGCGGGATGCACGACGAGGCCGGCAGGTTTGTCGATCGCGACGAGGTCGCCGTCTTCATACAGGATCGTCAGCGGGAGGTCCTGCGAGGCGACGCCGGAGGGCGCCGCGGCGGGGATTTCGATCGAGACGTTCTGGCCCGTTTCGACGCGCTGCGAAGCTTTTGCGGCCGCGCGGCCGTCTACATGAACGTGCCCTTCTTCGACGAGGCGCGCGAGAAAGCTGCGGGAGTGCTCGGGGAAAAGGTCGCCGAGCGTGCGGTCGAGGCGCTGACCGTTGTGCTCGGCGGTGATGGTCGCAACCCGGATCTCACTCACTCACGGCAGTATACGAACAAGGGGAGCGACGAAATGGCGCGCAGTCGCGTATACGTTCAGTGACAACAGTATCAATCCGCGCGCGGTTGGTTCTAGAATGCGCGTGCAGCATATCGGACTACTTGCAGCAACGACCAAATCACGTGGTGTAAAAGGGGAGAATATGTTCATGAAGAGACTCACGATCGCGGCGACGCTGGCGCTTACGGCGTTTGGTGCGTATGCGAGCAACTTCCGCGGTGCCGACCAGGTTTACGTCCCGGTCGCGGGTCACGCCGCGGGCGCCAGCGGTACGTTCATTTCCGACGTCTACATCTCGAACCTGTCGGCGGACCCGGTCACGATTTCGGTGATCTACCAGCCGTTCGGCTCGAACGAGAACAATGCGAATGGCGTCGGTCAGGAGTTCCGCGACGCGATCACCCTTCGCGCGAATGAGCGCAAGGAGTTCCTCGACTTCTTCCGCACGGCTCTGAACGTCCAGAGCGGCTTCGGCCAGCTCATCTTCAACGCCTGCAAGAGCGGCGCTTCGTGCGGCTCGGAAGCGCAGGACCAGCACGGCAACAGCGCGAACTTCCGTCCGATCAGCGTCGAGACCCGCATTTACCAGGTCACGACCGCGCGTCCGACCGAGACCACGGGCCAGCTCTTCTCGGGCATTCCCTGGTACAACTTCGTCAGCTCGCTGCAGAACAACGTCGGTCTCGACCGCATCTTCATCACCGGCATCACCAACACCGGCACCGCGGGTACGGCGGGTACGTTCCGTACGAACATCGGCCTCGTGAACGCGTCGCAGTACTCGACCACGACGCTGGTCGTCCGCCTCTACCAGGGCACGCTCGACAACGCCGGCTTCAAGCAGGAAGCGCAGGTCCGCCTCGGACCTCTCGGCAACGTCCAGCCCGGCCTCGGCGCTCTCTTCCCCGGGGTCGCGCTCGGCAGCAACTATTTCGTGACCGTCGAGCAGCGTGAGTCGACGGCCACCGGGACCGTTCCGGCCGACTGCGTGAACAACGGCGGCTGCCCGGCGTTCCTCGCGTACGGTTCGTCGCTCGACAACGTCTCGGGTGATGCGACCACGCTCGAGCCGCAGTTCCTCAAGGAGCTGAGCCCGGAAGCGATCGACGAGATCTATCCGCCGGCCGCCGGCAAGCCGGCCGTCCGCCGCGTCGTTCGTCACTAAGTTCTTCACAGCAAACGCCGAAAGCCGCGCCGCAAGGCGCGGCTTTTTCGTTGCTCGCACCCCGCGAGGCGGGAATCGCTCCGCGGCGTCACGTCGTTGTCACGACCGTAGCGGTGTGCTAGTATTCGACGGCTTTCGAGCAGCCCCTTTTCGAAAGCGGCCGATCCGGCCGCTTTTTTTGTTCCAGAAGGAAAATGACGGGATTACC
>JALYOB010000043.1 GCA_030857085.1 Acidobacteriota bacterium
CTACTGCGGTTCGAGCTCAAATAATAATCCGTTCGGGCACCTTCTCCCCGCATCGCGGGGAGAAGGGCAATTCGTTAGCCGTCAATTCGTTGCCCCTCGCCCCGCTTGCCGGAAGAAGGGCAATTCGTTGCCCCTCGCCCCGCTTGCGGGGAGAGGGTGGCGCGAAGCGCCGGGTGAGGGGCCGTGCGTTCGCCATTCGCGCGGAATGACACAGCCGCTTCGATGTTTGAACGCGTGGAGCTACACTCACCACCGTGAACGCCGCCGCACAGAAGCAGCCAATGAAACGAGCAGCCATGCTGCTCGCGGCGCTGCTGCTCGTCGCGACGGCGCTGCCGATGTGCGGCACGATCTGCTGTCCGCCGCGTGCGGCCGCGGCATCGATTCACGCGTCAATGCCGTGCTGTGCGACGCACACCACCATTGCCCCGCGCGCGTCGCAGGACGTGCCGCCGGCGACGCTCGCGTCGAGCGTTTCGCTTTCCGTCGTCGCGCCGATCGCGATGATCTCTGTCACGGCGCAAACATCCGCGCCGCTGCATGTGGGGCACGATCATCCGCGCGCGCCGTTCGACTCCTCCCCTCCTCCCTTCCTCCGGAACGCGCAACTGCTCATTTGATCCTCGACCGACGGCGCTCTGTCATCGACAGCACCCGTGTGTGCCGAGGTTCTGATGAAACGTTTGGCTTTGCTGCTGCTTTGTGCGCAGCCTCTGTTCGCGATGGATTTCAACGACCCGCGTGCGCTCGCCGCCGCGGCGGTCGACGCGCATCCGGCGATGGCGCGCCTGCGCGCGGAAGCGGCGGCGGCGCGCGAGCGGATCGCGTCGTCCGATGCGCTGCCGAATCCGATGCTCATGTCGGGCGTGCAGAACAAGCAGGTCGATCTGCGCGACGACCCGATGATGACGATGTACATGGCCGGCGTGTCGCAGACGCTGGTGCGTCCCGAGAAACGGGAGGCGCGCCGCAATGCCGCGGAGCTGATGGCGCGTGCGGCCGAAAAGCAGATCGACGCGACGCGTGCGGAGATCGAGCGCGATGTCTTTCTCGCGTGGTACGACCTCGCCGCGGCGGACATGCAGCTCTCCGCGGTCACGCGCGTGCGCGAGCTGCTGAGCGCTGTCGTCGATGCAGCGCGCGTGCGTTACGAGGTCGGCACGTCGATGCAGGCGGACGTCATTCGCGCGCAGCTCGAAGCGAGCAGTCTCGAACATGAAGTGATCGAGTTGCGCGGCATGCGTCGCGCCGCACTCGCGCGATTGCTTCCGCTGCTCGACCTGCCGCTCGCGACCGACGTGCCTTCGCTCGCGTTTCCGGAGCATGCAGGCAGCGGCACGACCGGCACGTCGATCGCGGTGCCGGACGATCATCCCGCCATCGCCGCCATGCAGGCCGAAGCGGCGGCGGCGGAAGCGGACATCCGGATGGTGGAGCTCGAACGGACGCCCGACATCGAGCTCGAAGCGCAATACGGCTACCGGCGCATCGAGCGGGACATGTTCTCGCTCACTGCACGCATCGAGCTGCCGCTGCGCGCGAAGACGAACATCGAGCCGCGCGTGCGGGAAGCGATTGCGCGTCGCGACGTTGCGAACGCGCGCATCGCCGAACTGCGGCGGTCGATCAGCGCCGCGCTCGCGCAGTTCGTCGTCGCGCATGAAGAGGCGACGAACCAGCTGCGCTTTCATCACGACGTGCTCGTGCCGCAGGCGCAGCTCGCATTCGAGTCGTCGCTCACCGCCTATCAGACCGGCAGGACCGCGCTCGACGCGGTGCTCGCCGCCGAAGCCGCCTACCTCCGCCTGCAGCTCGAAGCGATCCGCTTCGTCGCGGAGCATGAACAGGCCGTCGCGAGTTACGACGCGCTGCGCCGCGGCGCACGTCCCGGCGCAGGTTTCAGCACGGGGAGCATGCAATGAAGAAATCGCTCGTATTTGCGGCCGTTCTCGCCGCGTCCATTCTTTCCGCGGCGTGCAGGAAAAACGATCCGCCGCCGGCGCCGCACGCCAATCACGCGGAACAGGCAATTGCGGATGTCTACAGCTGTCCCATGCATCCGCAGATCGAAGCGCACGCGCCGGGCAAATGCCCGATCTGCGGCATGGCGCTCGTGAAGCGCAACGCTCCCGCGCCGGCGGCGAATCAGGCGGTAAATGCAGTCGCGCTCTCGCCCGAGCAGCGCGTGACCGCCAACGTGAAAACGGTGCGCGTGACGCTCGACACACACACCGGCGAGCTCGTGACGACGGGCCGCGTCACGGTCGATGAACGGCGCACCTCGCAGGTCACCGCCTATTCGGGCGGACGGCTCGAGAAGCTGTTCGCGAATTTCACCGGCGACACAGTGCGTCGCGGCGAGGCGGTCGGCACGATCTACTCGCCCGACCTTTACGCGACGCAGCAGGAGTATCTGCTCGCGCTCTCCAACCGCGAACGGATGCGCAACGCCGGCTTCGCCTCGGCACGCAGCGCATCGAACGATCTGGTCGACTCCACCCGGACGCGCCTCCTCCTCTCCGGCATGACGTCCGGACAGATCGCCACCCTCGAGCGGACGCACAAGCCGATCTACGCGACGACGATCGTCTCGCCCGTCTCGGGCGTGGTCACGCGCAAGCTCGCGGTCGAGCAGCAGTACGTCATGCAGGGACAGCCTCTGCTCGAAGTCGCCGACCTCTCGCACGTCTGGGTCGAAGCGGACGTGTACGAACAGCAACTGCCGAGCGTCAAAGTCGGCGACCAAGTCGAGATCACGACGCCCGCCGTGCCGGGGCGCACGTACACCGGCATCGTCTCGTTCATCGTGCCGGTGCTCACCGGCGCCACCCGCACCGCGCGCGTGCGCATCGACATCGACAACCGCGGCCTCGCGCTCAAGCCCGACATGTACGCGAACGTCCGCATCATCGGCGCCCCCGCCCCCGCCCACATCATGGTCCCCGCGACCGCAGTGGTGGACCGCGGCCAGTCGCAATTCGTCTGGATCGAAACCCGCCCCGGTGCGTACGAGCCCCGACAAGTCACCACCGGCGGCCGCCACGGCGAAGCGATCGTGATCACCAACGGCGTGAGCGACGGCGACAACGTGGTGGTGGAAGGGGCGTTTTTGCTGGACTCGGAGGCGCAGTTGAGGGGGGGAGCGCGCTAGCGCGCGCGTTGTCCGTTCTCCGTTGTCCGTTCGAGGTGCGACGTCGCGGAAAAACGACGGCTCCCCCTGAACCGACAACCGACAACGGACAACCGCGGAGCGCACGCGACGCGATCACATGATCAACAAAATCATCGCCCTCTCCACCCGCCACCGCTTCCTCGTCCTCGTCGCGTACGCCGTTCTCGTCTTCGCCGGGATCTGGGCGACGATGCGGACGCCGCTCGATGCGATTCCGGACATCTCGGACAATCAGGTCATCGTCTATGTCGACTGGGCGGGGCGGTCGCCGCAGCTGGTCGAGGATCAGGTCACGTATCCGCTCGCGACGAATCTGCAGGGGTTGCCGCGGCTCAAGGCGGTGCGTGCGCAGTCGATGTTCGGCTTCTCCCTCGTCTATGTAATCTTCGACGACGACGTCGACATCTACTGGGCGCGCACGCGCGTGCTCGAGCGGCTCAATTACGTCTCCGGTTTATTGCCCGCGGGAGTGACGCCGCGGCTCGGGCCGGAAGGGACGGGCGTCGGCCATGTCTTCTGGTACACGCTGCAATCAAAGTCGCACGACCTGGGGCAACTCCGCTCGATTCAGGACTGGTATCTCAAGCTTGGATTGCAGTCCGTCGACGGCGTGGCGGAAGTCGCGAGCGTCGGCGGGTTCATCAAGCAGTACCAGGTCAATCTCGATCCGATCAAACTCGCCGCGCGCAACGTCTCGCTCGACACCGTCGTCGCTGCAGTGCGGCGCTCGAACAATGACGTCGGCGGGCGGCTGATTCAGGTCGGCGAGAGCGAGTACATCGTGCGCGGCATCGGCTACATCCGCCGCGTTTCCGATCTGGAGAACATCGTCGTCGACGCGCCGAACGGAACGCCGATCTATCTCTCGTCGTTGGGCAGCGTGCAGCTCGGCAGCGAATTGCGCCGCGGCCTCATCGACGAAAACGGCAATGGCGAAGTGGTCGGCGGCATCATCGTCGCGCGCTACGGCGAAAACGCGAAAGCGGTGATCGATCGGGTGAAAGCGCGCCTCAAAGAACTCGAACGCGGACTCCCTCCCGGCGTCACCATTCGCACCGCCTACGACCGTTCCGCGCTGATCGAACGCGCGGTCGGCACGCTCGAGGAAGCGCTGACGGAAGAAGCGATCATCGTCTCGATTGTGGTGATCCTCTTCCTGCTGCACGCGGGCTCGGTGATCACGGTGCTCGTCGGATTGCCGCTCTCCGCGCTCATCAGCTTCATCCTGATGAAAGAGTTCGGCATCACCTCCAACATCATGTCGTTGGGCGGCGTCGCGCTGGCCATCGGCGAGATCGTCGATGCGTCGATCGTGATGGTGGAGAATGCGTATCGGCGATTGGCGGAAGAAACGTTGCGTCCCGGTGTCATCCTGAGCGAAGCGAAGGACCTTCCAGCGCGCAACGGAGAAGGTCCTTCGTCGTCTTCGCGACTCAGGATGACACCCGTGGCAACTCGCAACACGCCACTCACTACTTCGCGCCGCAACGCCCTCATCCTCGAATCCGCCCAGCAGGTCGGCCCCGCGATCTTCGGCTCCCTGCTGGTGATGATCGCCTCCTTCATGCCCGTGTTTCTTCTCACCGGCCGTGAGGGGAAGCTCTTCAAGCCGCTCGCGTATACGAAAACGTTCGCGATGGTCGGCGCGTCGGTGCTCGCGATCACGCTCGTCCCTGTGCTCATGACGTTCTTCATGCGCGGACGGATGCGCACGGAAGAAGAGAATCCAGTCAGCCGCTTTTTCACCCGTCTGTACGAGCCGTTTCTCCGCTGGTCCTTGCGCTACGGCAAGACCATGCTGGCCATCAACGTCATCGCGCTCGTCGTCGCCATTCCTCTGATGTGGAACGCAGGACGCGAGTTCATGCCGCCGCTCGACGAAGGCACGCTGCTGTACATGCCGGTGACGATGCCCGCGATCAACATCACCGAGGCGAAACGGATCGTGCAGGTGCAGGACAGAATCCTCGCTGCGCATCCCGCAGTCCGCTACGTCCTCGGCAAAGTGGGACGTGCCGAAACCGCAACCGATCCCGCGCCGGTGTCGATGTTCGAGACCATCGTCGAGCTCAAGCCTCAGGACGAATGGCCGCGCGGCATGACGCGAGAAAAGATCGTGCAGGAGCTCGACGCCCAACTGAAGATTGCCGGCGTCACCAACGGCTGGACGCAGCCGATCATCAACCGCATCGACATGCTCAACACCGGCGTGCGCACGCAGCTCGGCGTGAAGATCTTCGGACCCGATCTGGCGACGCTCGAGAAACTCGGGCTGCAGGCCGAGTCCATTCTGCGCATGATTCCGGGCGCGGCCGATCTCTACACGGAACGCATCTCCGGAGGGCAGTACATCAACATCGAAGTCGATCGCGAGGCCATCGCGCGGTACGGCATTCCGGTGGGGGTGGTGCTCGACGCGATCGAGACCGCGATCGGCGGGATGAACGTCACCACGACTGTCGAAGGGCGGGCGCGCTATCCGGTGCAGGTGCGCTATCTCCCCGACTATCGCGACAACCTCGCCTCGCTCGAGAACATGCTCATCACCATTCCGGAAAAACAGATCCCGTTGGGCCAGCTCGCGAAGATCACCGCCGCACCGGGACCGGCGATGATCAACTCCGAGAATGGCCAGCTGCGCGCGCTCGTGCAGCTCAACGTGCGCGGCCGCGACATGGGCTCGTTCGTCGACGCGGCGAAAGCAGCGCTCGATCGCGATCTCGCGATTCCGGCCGGATATTCGCTGCAGTTCTCCGGTCAGTACGAAGATCAGATTCACGCGCGCAAACGGCTGCAGATCGTCGTGCCGCTCGTGCTCATCATCATCTTCGCCATCCTTTACTTCACCTTTCACTCCGCGGTCGAAGCGTCGCTGGTGATGCTGTCGGTGCCGTTCGCGTTGATCGGCGGCGTCTATCTGATGGCCATCTACGGCTTCAACTGGTCGGTTGCGGTGTGGGTTGGATTCATCGCGTTGTATGGAGTGGCGGTGCAGACGGGCGTGGTAATGGTGCTCTACCTCCATGAGGCGCTCGACAAACGTCTCGCGCGCGGCGAGCTCACCGACGAGGCGATCTTCGACGCAACGGTGGAAGGGGCTCTGCTGCGCGTGCGTCCGAAGATCATGACGGTCGCCACGACCGTGATCGGCCTCCTGCCGTTGTTGTGGGCGAGCGGCACGGGCTCGGACGTCATGAAGCCGATCGCCGTTCCGCTCATCGGCGGCATGGTCACGTCGACGATTCACGTGCTGCTCGTGACGCCGATCATCTTCCTCATCATGAAGCGTCGCGAGCTCCGTCGCGGCTCTCTGCGCGCGTCGGGGCTCACTGCATGACGCGCCATTCGTCCCCTCGCCCGCCCCATCCGTCCCACGCCGCCCGAGCGTTGCGCGAATGTAACGAAAGACCGCGCGCGCGGCGCGTTAGCGTCGCGCGCGACAATGCGCGTGACCGTTCCCTTCGCGACGTTCTTCTCGATCCTCTGCGGTTACTTCGTTCTTCGTCCGGTACGCGATGAAATCGGCGCGCGCGCCGGCATCGAGAAACTGCCGTGGCTCTTCACCGCGACCTTCCTCGCCACGATTCTCCTCGTGCCGCTCTTCGGCTGGATCGTCTCCCGCGTCAGGCGGCGCGCGATCGCCACGTGGACGTACGCGATCTGTTCGGTCGCGGTGCTCGCGGTCTACTTCGGACTGCGCACCGGCACGCACGAAGTGGCGTGGGGCGTCGGCCTCTTCGTCGGCATCTCGGTGCTGAACCTCTTCATGATCTCCGTCTTCTGGAGCCTCATGGCCGACTCGTACGACGAGTCGGAGGCGCGGAAGATGTACGGCATGATCGCGGCCGGCGGCACGACCGGTGCGGTGACCGGACCGGCGCTCACGGCGCTGCTCGCGCCGGTGATCGGACCGATGAATCTGCTGCCGATCAGCGCCGCGTTTCTCGCGCTCGCATCGCTGCTCACGACCTTCATTCCGCGGCGTTCCGATGCGGCGGCGCAGAAGAAGATCGGCGGCAATGTCTTCGCGGGAGTGATGGAAGCGTTTCGCTCGCCGACGCTGCTGCGCGTCGTGCTGATCATCATCTGCTACACAACCATCTCCGGCATTCTCTACTTCGAGCAGGCGGACATCGTGAAGAAGACCATCGCCGACTCGGGCGAGCGCACCCGCTTCTTTGCTCTGCTCGATCTGACGAACAACATCGTCACGATCCTCACCCAGGCGCTCATCACCTCGCGCGTGCTCACCGCCTTCGGCTTGCGCACCGCGCTCACCGCCGCACCTGCGCTGATCGGCACCGGTCTCGCCGCGCTCGCGGCATTTCCGCGACTCGGATTGATCGCCGTCTTACAGGTGATCCATCGCGTGGGCGAGCATGGATTCACGCGGCCGGGACGCGAGGTCGTCTTCACGACCGTGACGCCCGAGGAGCGGTACAAGGCGAAAAACTTCATCGATACGTTCGTGTATCGAGGGAACGACGCGCTGGTGGCGTGGCTGGTCGGCGCGTTCCACGCCGCGGGCGGCGGGTTGGTGAGCATTGCGGTGGTTGGTGTCGGCGTCGCGGCGGGATGGGCGGCGAACGGGTATGCGCTTGGCAGCCGTCAGGACCGGCACACGCTCGATGCTCACGAAGCCGATCCCCTCGACGCATGAACAGCTCCCGGTCATCGGACTGGGAACGTGGCAGACCTTCGACGTCGACCGGACGAAGCATCTCGAGGAAGTGCTCTCGCTGTTTGTCGAGCTCGGCGGCCGCCTCGTCGATTCGTCGCCGATGTACGGCCGCGCGGAGAAGGTGGTGGGCGATCTCGCCACCTCGCTCGCTCTGCGCAACCAGCTCTTCATCGCCACGAAAGTCTGGACGCGCGGCAAACGCGAAGGAATCGCGCAGATGGAGTCGTCGGAAGAGAAACTGCGCGGCCGCGTCGATCTGATGCAGGTGCACAACGTCGTCGATGCGGATGCGCATCTGGAGACGTTGCGTGCGTGGAAGGCGGAAGGGCGCGTGCGCTACATCGGCGTGACGCACTACACCTCCAGCGGCTATGCCGCGCTGGAGACGTTCATGCGCAGGCCGGGCATCGATTTCGTGCAGCTCAACTATTCAATCGCCGAACGGGAAGCAGAGCGGCGCCTGCTACCGCTGGCTCTGGAGCTCGGCATTGCGGTGCTGGTGAATCGCCCCTTCGGCGAGGGAGCGATTTTGCGTCAGACGCAAACCCGGGCACTGCCGGCATTCGCCTCCGAGCTCGATGCGACGAGCTGGGCCGAGCTGCTGCTCAAGTTCGTGGTCTCGCACCCCGCAGTGACCTGCGCGATTCCGGCGACCTCGAACGCGGCCCACCTGCGCGACAACATGCGCGCGGGCGAGGGCCGCATGCCGGACGAGGCGATGCGGAAGAAGATCGCGGCGGCGTTGTTAGAATGAGGATCATGCGTCAGAAAATCGCGCTCGCTCTCTTCTTCCTTCTCGCCTTCTCCGCCATCGCTGAAGATGTGAAGCCGTCCGGCAAACTGACCAAAGTCGAGCCGAAGATGGTCTGCATGATCAACGAGCACGCGATGGGCAGCGAACAGATCGCCGTGACCGTGGAAGGGAAGACCTACTACGGCTGCTGCGAGATGTGCAAAAAGACGCTCGCTTCGGATGCTTCCAAGCGCGTGGCCGTCGATCCGGTGACGGGCAAGAAGGTCGACAAAGCGACCGCCGTCATCGCCGCACAGGCAAACGGCCGCATCTTCTACTTCGAGAGCGATGAGACGCTCGCGAAGTACAACGAATCGGTGAAGTAGGGCGCGCGATGGATCGCGAGCTCGACGACATCGCCGCACGCGCGCTGCGACTCAGCGTCGAGTCGCGGGCCGCACTTGCCAAGCGGTTGCTCGAGAGCCTCGACGACCTCGCGCCTGACGAGAACGAGCGCCTTTGGGCGCGAGAAGCCGCGCGGCGCTATCAGCAGTTGAAGAACGGAACGGCGCGGTCGATTCCGGCCGAAGAAGTGTTCGCGAAGCTCGACGCGCGGACGCGTTGCGCCCCCGTGTCATCCCGAGCGTAGCGAGGGACCTTCCAATGTGCCACGGAGAAGGTCCTTCGCCGTCTTCGCGGCTCAGGATGACACCTGTGTCATTCCGCGCGTCAGCGCGGAATCCCCCGCCGACACGTCACGACCCGCTCCATCCGCACCTCACTCCCCACCCCCAAACAACTCCCTCAACCCCACCCTCCCCCGCCCCTCGTTCATCCGCGCGAGCCGCTCCTCGAACTCGCCGATGCTCCAGCACTGCTCTGGTTCCAGCATCTCCATTGGCGCGGACGGATCGTCGTTGAGCTCGCAGATGTCGCGGTACTCCGCCTCGGCATCCTCATCGATCCAGCGCAGCGGCAGGCCTTGCGTGCGGCAGACGTACGGGCGCAGTTCGTAGATCCGGCACTGTCCCTCGCTGCCGAGAAACGCACAGCGGCCGGGCGGGTGGGGAGTTCCGTTTCGCAGCAACTCCGCCGCTCCGGAACGGATGCGTTCCGCCTCCACCTCGAACACGGTGATGTCATCGACACAGCAGCCGAAGCAGCCGCGGCGGCACTGCATCCGCTCCCGATGCGCCTCGGCCAGCGCCTTCGCGCGCGCGTCGATTTCGTCGTGAAGAAGGGAGATCATGGGCTTTGGAGTTCCTCGGAGTTCCTCGGAGGAGAGAACGTCAAGCCCCTCCGAGGTACTCCGAGGAACCCGAGGAACTCCGAGGAACTCCAAAAGCTAACCTCTTCCTCTCAGACGAGTCCAACACGATCGAATGGAACCGACGGATAGCGAGCTGGTCGAGCGGGCGCGGGGAGGCGATGGCGATGATGCCTTTCGCATCCTCGTCGAGCGCCACTCCCGTGCGATCTACCGCGCGGCGTACCGCATCACCGGCAATGCCGCCGACGCGGACGACGTCGTCCAGGAAGCGTTCCTCCGCGCCTACCGCGCCCTCGGCAGCTACGACGCGCGCGCATCCTTCACCACCTGGCTCCACCGCATCGCCATCAACTGCGCGCTCGACCTGATCGACTCCCGCAAGCGCCGCGACGGCCGCATCGACGACGGCGCCGAGCTCTCCCTCGTCGCCTCCAATGACGCCTCGCCCGATCGCGTCGTCCTCGGCGCCGAGATGCAGCGCGCCATCGCCGCCGCCATGGCCGGCCTGACCGGTAACGAACGCACCGCATTCGTCCTCCGCCACTTCGAAGGAATGCCGCTCGAAGAAATCGGCGAAATCCTCGGCACCCGCATGAACGCAACGAAGAACACCGTCTTCCGCGCGGTAAAGAAACTCCGGCAGCACCTGCAGCCTTTCACGGGATCCCTCGTATGAACCACTTGTCTCAGGAAGAACTCATCCTCGTCTACTACCGCGAGGTCGCGTCGCACGAGCACCTCGACGCGTGCGGCGAATGCCGCAACGAGCTCGCTCGCCTCGCGCGCATCCTCGACGCGGTCACGCCCATCGACGTCCCCGAGCCCGACGACGAGTACGAGTCGCGCGTCTGGAATCGTCTGTCGTGGCGCCTGCGCGGCGAACGCCGCAACATCAAACGGCGCGGCTGGACGAAAGTCCTCGCCGCCGCGGCCATGCTCGCCGTCGCATTCATCGGCGGCCTGCTCGTCAAGAACCGCAACGACGCGCCGCAGCAGATCGCGTCCAGCACCAAGCCGCAAACCAGCGTCGTAGCACCCGCTGCCAATGCGCAGCAGCAGCAACAGCAGCGCGACCGCATCCTGCTCGTCGTCGTCGGCGATCACTTCGACGAATCCGAGCGCGTGCTCGTCGAGCTGACCAACCTCATGCCCGACGGTGAAACCGACATCAGCACCGAACGCGAACGAGCCGAGGAGCTCCTCGCCAGCAATCGCCTCTACCGGCGCACCGCCAGCGATCGCGGCGAGGAGAACGTGGCCACGCTCCTCGACGAACTCGAACCGGTGCTCATGCAGATCGCGCACGCACCTTCGCAGGTGAGTGCCGAAGAGCTCCGCTCGATGCAGAAACGCGTCGAAGCGAAGGGGCTCGTTTTCAAACTGCGCGTCGTACGCGCGGGCGTCCGCAAGACGACCGAGCCGCGCCGCACTCAACCGACCATCTGAACAACAAACGGGGATTTGTCATGAACGTGAAGAAGATCCTGGCCGCCTTCCTCGTGGCCGCAACCCTCACCGCCGCGCCGGCCGCGTATGCACTCGAAGCAGAAGCGGACGCGAAGGAAAGCAAGGACAACAAAAAGGCGGAGAAGGAAGCGGAGCTCTACGACCGCGGCACCGAAGCCATCGACGACGAAGAGTGGGAGCACGCCATCCGCGCCTTCACCAAGGTCGCCGAAATGCAGGGCAGCCGCGCCGACGGCGCCGTCTTCTGGAGCGCGTACGCGATGAACAAACTCGGCCGCAAAGCCGAGGCGCTCAAGACCATCGACGGCCTGAAGAGAACGTATCCGAAGAGCCGCTGGATCGATGACGCGCAGGCGCTCGAGCTCGAGCTGCGGCAGTCGCGCGGCGAGCGCGTCGCGCCGGAGCACGTCGGCGGCGACGACGATCTGAAGATGATGGCGATCAATTCGCTGATGAGCACCGATCCGCAGAAGGCGTTTCCGCTGCTCGCGAAGATCGTGCGCAATCGCGCGACGTCGCAGCAGGTGCGCGAGCGGGCACTGTTCGTCCTCAGCCAGTCGCCGCTTGCCGAGGCGCGCTCGCTGATGAGTGAGATCGCGCGCGGCAACTCCAATCCCGATCTGCAGAAAGAAGCGGTCAAGTACCTCGGCATCAATGCAACGCCGGAAAACCGCAAGCTCCTCGGCGATCTGTACAGCTCCGCCGCTTCCGACGACGTGAAGAAGGAAGTGCTGCACGCGTACATGATCTCGGGCGACAAAGCGCGCGTGCTGAGCGCGGCCCGCGGCGAACGCGATCCCGAGCTGCGCAAGGAAGCGATTCACATGCTCGGCGTGATGGGCGGACGGGCCGAGCTCGGGTCGATGTACGGCAGCGAGACCAGCGTCGAAGCGCGCGAGGCGATCATCGACGCGCTGTTCATCAGCGGCGACACGACGCGCATGGGCGAGCTCGCACGCACGGAGCGCAACACCGACCTCCGCGCGGCGGCGATTCAGAAGCTCGGCCTCATGGGCAACGGCACCGCGTCGACGCTGACGTCGATGTACGCGAGCGAGACGAACAGCGAAGTGAAGGGAGCGATCATCGATGCGCTCTTCCTGCAGAACAACGCACGTGCGCTGATCGACATCGCGAAGAAAGAGAAGAACCGCGAAGTGCGCAACGAGGCGCTGCAGAAGCTCTCGATCATGCAGAACGACGAAGCGCTGCAGTACATGCTGCAGATCCTCGAACAGTAAGGAGACGACCATGCGCCGCTCGATGCTGCTCTTCGTGCTGTTCGCCACGACCTCGCTCTTCGCACAGCAGTTCCGCAATGCAACCGTGAATCGCATCGACGCCGCGCGCGGCGTCGGTGCGGCAATCGCGAGCGCACCCACCGGCGGCTGGTTCGCCTGGAGCGTGCCGGCGAGCAGCGGGTCGATCTGCTGCGACTGGAATCGCGGCGGCGGCTGCTGCGGCTCGTGCGTGCTCGACTCCAGCCGCGGCTTCTCGATCCGCGGCGATCGCGATGACGACGATGGTCCGCACGTGACGAAGGAGATGCTCATCGCCGTGCGCATCGAAAGCGGCGACGTGCAGCGCGTGCGCTTGTTCGACGCAGGATGCGAGATCGACGGCGCGGGGAAGAAGGTCAACGTGTTGACGAACGTGACCGCCGACGCGAGCATCGACTATCTGCTCTCGAAGATCCGCAACGCCGATCGCGAGGGGGAGATGGTGTCGGTGCTCGCGCTGCATGCGTCGCCGCGGGTGGTGAATGAGCTCATCGCGCTCGCGCGCCGCGATCCCGATCAGGAAGTGCGCCGCCACGCCATCTTCTGGCTCGGCCAGCGCGCCGGCGAGAAAGCGGCCGGCGAACTGCGCCGCGCGGTCGATGACGATCCGAACGACGAGGTGAAAGAGCACGCCGTCTTCGCCATCTCGCAACTCCCGCGCAACCGCGCGGTGCCGATGCTGATCGACCTCGCGACGACGAACAAGAGCCGCAGAGTGCGCGAACGGGCGATGTTCTGGCTCGCGCAAACAGGCGACCCGCGCGCGCTGGATGTGATCGAAAAGATTCTGACGAAGTAATGTGGAGTGCGGCGACGCCAGTCGCCGCTTTCACTCGCTCTCGCGAAGAACCAGTCAAAGCGGCGACTCGCGT
>JALYOB010000328.1 GCA_030857085.1 Acidobacteriota bacterium
CTCCGAACGCGCGACACGTGGCGTCCAGGCGTAAACGCCCTGGCAACTCGCCACTCGCTACTCGCCACTCCCGCTTAAACTGTCCCCTATGCTTCGTTGGATCGCGGTCCTCCTTGCGGCGTCAGCTCTGTCTCTGCACGCGCAGGAGTGGCCGTTTACGCACTTCGAGTCGGGCGGGCAGGCGGTGCCGTTGCCGTCGGCGAGCGTGCAGAAGATCGTGCAGGACCATCAGGGATTCATCTGGTTCGCGTTCTATTCGACGGGTATCGCGCGCTACGACGGGCGGTCGATGGAGACGTACGGTGTTGCGGACGGACTCGCCGATCCGACCGTGCGCGAGGTGGTCGAGGATCGCGAGCATCATCTGTGGGTCGGTTCTGAAGCGGGGCTGGTCGTGTCGGAGCGCCCGCTGGATGCGTATGCGCCGGGCGAGCGATTGAAGTTCGTCTCGAAGATCGGCAACGTTCAGCTCACGCGCTCGCGCATGCGCCGCAACGGCGTCGTCGCGGCGAAAGACGGCGGCGTCTGGGTCGGCGCGCAGAACGCGCTGCTGCGTTATCGCTTCACGCCGAACCACACGCTCGACGTGCGCGAGCTTCCGAATGCCGGCAGCGCGATGGCGATGCTCGTGCGCGGCGATGGCTCGCTGCTCGTGTCGCACGCGAACGGCGACATTGTCGATGCGAACGGCCGGTTGATCGCGAAGAGCGAGGCGCAGACGACCGCGTTCGTCGAGACGCGCGACGGCGTGTTGTGGGGCGGCACGACCGACGGCGCGGTCTGGCGGATGGAGAACGGAACGCCGCGCGTCGTCAGCCGCGAGCTGCACGAGCGCATCGTGGCGCTCCGCGCCACACGCGATGGCCGTCACCTCTGGGCCGCAAGCCTCGGCACCGGTGCGCTGCGCATCGACCTGCGCGACGTGAATCAACGCACGCGCATCACCCGCGCGAACGGCTTGCTGGGCGAGACACTCTGGACGCTGCTCGAAGATCGCGAGGGCAATCTCTGGTTCGGGCAGAACGGCGGCGCATCGCGTTTGCGCCGCGGCTACGAAGCATTCGCCGCGTACACCGAACGCTCGTCGCCTGCGCTTCCGGTGTCGAGCGCATTTGCCGTCTTGCCGCACTGGCGCGATGCGATGTGGGTCGGCACCGGCGGCGGCGTCGCCGCATTGCGCGGCGGCAAAAGCGAGGCGCTGACGACGCAGCAGGGCCTCGCTTCGAATCAGGTGTACGCACTCGCGCCGGATGCAAAAGAGCGCTTGTGGATCGGCACGTCCGCGGGACTGAGTTGCTTTTCCAGCGTTGCCAGCGCGCCGCCTGCAATCGACGGCACCGCGCGACGCACGCCCGCGAGCATCGACGGCATGAGCGGCGTGGTGACGTCGCTCGGACTCGACACCACGTACGCCGCGCGTGTGTTCGATGACGCGGTCTGTGTCGCCGGCGGGTGGGGCGCGGGTTGTCTCGCGCACGAACAGTGGTTCCTCTTTCGCGCGGCCGCGGGCTTGTCGGCCGGCGGCGCGACGAGTCTCGCGCTCGATGACCGCGGTCACCTCTGGCTCGGCAGTCCCGATCGCGGTTTGTTTCGCACGACGCAGCCGCTCGCGCAGCTCGTCGCGACACTCCCGCCGGGAGAAGTGACGCAGCGCGTGCTCGCGCCGGTGTGGACCACCTCGAACGGCGCCCCGGCGAGCGGCATTCGATCGCTCCTGTTTCACGACCATCGCTTGTGGGTCGGCACGGGCGCGGGACTGGCCGTCATCACACCCGCGGCACCGTTTCAGGCGTCGATGGTTTTTGCGGGGCAGCCGATCGTCGGCATGCTGCCGTCGCGCAACGGACGCTCGCTCTGGGTGAGCAACAACGGGGGGCTGGTGGAGCTCGACGTCGCCACGCGCCGCGTCGTTTCGCACATCACCGAAGAAGATGGCCTGATCGACAACGAGGCCTGGGCGTATGGACCGCTGGCCATCGATCCGGAAGGGCGCATCTACCTCGCCACGCCGAGCGGCGTTGCGGTCGTGAATCCCGCCGCGCGGCAACGCAACGCTGCCGCGCCGATCGTTCGTCTGCGCCGCGCCGCGCTCGAACATGGCAACGAGATCGAGCTCGAATACGCGGCACTTTCATTCAGCGACGAATCGCGCGTCCGCTATCGCACGCGTCTCGCCGGATTCGATCGCGGCTGGTCGGATGAAACGTCGGACACGAAGACGCGCTACACGAACCTGCCCGCGGTGCTGTTCGCGCGCAGCTACACGTTCGAAGTGAAGGCGCGCAACACGGAAGGGGTGTGGTCCGCGCCGCTCGCGTATCGCTTCGAGATTCAGCCGCCGCTGTGGCTGCGGTGGTGGGCCGTGCTGCTGTACGTCGTGGCGCTCGCGATCGCGGTCGTGCTCTCGAATCGCTGGCGCACGCGCAATCTCAAGCGGAAAAACCGCGTGCTCGAAGACCTCGTCCTCGCGCGCACCGAAGAGATCCGCGCGCAGGCACGCGAGCTCGAGACGCTCGATCGGATGGTCGAAGTGATCAACCGCGAGGTCGGACTCGAAAACGTCCTCAAGAGCATTCTCGATCAGGGCATGCGCCTCTTTCCGCAGGCGGAAAAGGGAGTATTTCTGAAGTTCGATCACGAGTCGCAGCGCACCGAAGTGATCGCCGTTTCGGGATACGACCCCGATCCCTTTCGCGGCATGACCCTCTCGTTCGAAGAAGCGATGCGGCGCTACTCCGAACACGCCGAGCAGCTCGAAGAAGGGGTGTATCTCATCAAACGGGCCGAGTTCCGCCATCTCGCTGCGGCCGAGAAAACGGCCCATCTCCCCATCCCTCAGGTCATGCTGGCAATGGAAGTCACACTCGGCGGTCGCATGGAAGGCTTCCTCATCTTCGACAACTTCACCGATGCCGATGCGTTCGGCCGCAGCGATCTGCAGAAGCTCGCACGCGTGCGCGAGCATGCGGTTTCGGCGATCTCGAAGGCGCGCATTCTGCGCGAGCTGCAGATCAAGAACGAACAGGCCGAGGAGGCGAATCGCGCGAAGAGCATCTTCCTCGCGAACATGTCTCACGAGCTGCGCACGCCGATGAACGCGATCATCGGCTTCTCCGAAATTCTCGTGGAACGTCTGCAGGAGAAGCTCGAGCCCAAGTACGTCGGCTTCTTACGCTCGATTCTGCAGTCGGGGCAGCACCTGCTGAGCATCATCAACGACATCCTCGATCTGTCGAAGGTCGAGGCGGGGAAGATGGAGCTCTATCCCGAAACGTTCCCGGTGCGCGCGGCGATCGAGAGCGTCTGTCAGGTCATGAAAGGTTTGTCGGGGAAGAAGAACATCGCCTTCGACATCGAAGTGGCCGAAGACGTGCGCGAGATCGAGACCGATCACGCCAAGTTCAAGCAGATCCTCTACAACCTTCTGTCGAACGCCGTGAAGTTCTCGAAGACGAACGGCACCGTCACCATTCGCGCGCGCCGTGAGGGCGACATGATCGCCGTGAGCGTGATCGATCGCGGCATCGGCATCGCGCCCGAACATCAGGCGGTGATCTTCGACGAGTTCCGCCAGGTCGACAGCACCACTTCGCGCACGCATGGCGGCACGGGACTCGGACTCTCGCTCGTGCGCAAATTCGTCGAGCTGCAACGCGGCAAGGTGAGCGTGAAGAGCGAAGTCGGCGAAGGAAGCGAGTTCACATTCACATTGCCGCTCCGCTTCACCGGCGCCTCGATTCCCAGCCCGATCGTCGGCCGCGACGGCACGGTCGTTCCTCCCGGTGAGCGCGTGCTCGTGGTCGAAGATGAAGACGACGCATTCGATGCGCTGAGCGCGTATCTCCAGTCGGCCGGCTATGTGCCGATCCGCGCGCGTTCGGGGCAGGAGGCATTGAAGCTCGCGCGCTCGATGCAGCCGCGCGCGATCACGCTCGATCTCGTGCTGCCGGGCATGGAAGGACTGCAGGTGTTGCGCGCGCTGAAGAGCGACGAAGCCACGTGCGACATCCCGGTGATCATCGTCTCGATGCTCGAGAACCGCGAGCTCGCCCTCGCCTTCGGCGCGCAGGATTACTTCATCAAACCGGTCGACTGGCAGCGGTTGCTGAGGCGTCTCGCGGACATCACGCGCAGCGAAGCGGTGCCGCGCAATGCACGCCTGCTGCTGATCGACGACGACCGCGACGTGCATCAACTGCTCGAACAGGAGCTGGCGAAAGAAGGCTATGTGCTCGAAAGCGCCACGTCCGGCGCGGATGCGATCGAACGCGCGGAACGTTCGAAGCCCGACGTCATCATTCTCGATCTGATGATGCCGGGCATGAGCGGATTCGAAGTCGCGGAGATGCTGCGGCAGCGCGAGTCGACGTCACGCATCCCCATTCTCGTGTTGACGGCGAAAGAGCTCACGTCCGCGGACCGCGAGCGGTTGCGTCACGGTGTGAGTGGACTGGTGATGAAAGGAAGCGCGGCGGGAGCACGCCTCATCCGCGCGATCCGTTCGCTCGATGCTTCGCCGCGGGCTTCTGCGGCGCCTCCGGCCGTCTGAGCGGCTCGACCGGCGCGGCATCTTTCGCGTCGGCGGTTGACGGCGTTGCTTTGACGTCGATCGTCTGCGGCGCGATTTCTTTTGGCGCGCGAAGCATGACGGCGAGCATGCCGAAGCCGATGATGCCGAGGATGATGAGGAGGATGCCGCGGCTGGCGGAGTCGGTGGGCTTGGCGGTGTCGGTGCCCGGCACCATCGCCGCGGCGACGACCGGCGCTGCTGCGACAGCTTGTGCCTGCGGCGCGGGCGTCGCGATCGGCGCCGGCTGTTCGACGACGGCGGTTTGCGCGACCGGCGCCGGTGCGACGACCTGCGGTGGTTCGATGACGACCGGCGCGGGCTTGCTCCGCGCGACTTTCGCGATCGGCGCTTTCGCGGCAACCGGCGCTTTCGCTTTCACTGCAGCCGGTTTTACCTCACGCGCGATCTCGCGCGGCGTTTCCGCTTCGTTGGTCTGCGCGATCAGTACGCGCGGCGCGGTGCGTCCTTCGATGGCGCGCGCGAGCAGAAAGTCGCGCGTCTCGCTGGTCGGGTAGAAGACGTTGCCGCGGTTGTCGACGATCCTGTAGTCGTCGATGTAGCTGGCGAAGCCGGGATACGCACGCGAGATCCGCTCGTACATCTCCTGGCCGTAGAACGCGCCGATCGGATCGTTGATCGAGTACGTCCAGAGCTCGTGGAACGCTTCGTATTGCGAAACGATCGCGCCGCGCTGCTTCGATTCGTTGTAGATCGCCTCGAAGCTCGCGTAGTCGTTCGCGCGCGCAGCCTCGGCGAGCGACGGCTCGCTCGTCGTGTGAATCGGCTCGGTCTCGAGCGCGACGAGCATCACCTCAGAGGGTGCGTCCGCGCGCGGCGTGACCGGCGGGAGCGGCTGTTCCTGCCCGATGGCGACGACGTGAAAGTTGAAGACTGCGAAGGCGAGGACTGCGAACAGCGCGTTGCGATAGCGCACGAGACCCTCCCGGCCAGATTTGCTGCGACCGGGAGAGTGTATATATAAATATTCGGGAGTGGTGTAG
>JALYOB010000770.1 GCA_030857085.1 Acidobacteriota bacterium
GGCATGACCTCCGTCGATGCGGAAGTGCTCGTCGCCAGCCGCGCAGTGGCCGACTTTTTCGAACAGACGGTCATTGAGGCGAAGAACGCGCGCGCGGCCGGCAACTGGGTGCGCAATGAAGTGCTGCGCGTGCTCAATGAACAGAAGCTGGAGATCGAGCAGTACCGCGTCACGCCGGCCATGCTCGGCCGCCTGATTCAGATGATCGACAGCGGCGCGATCGGCGGCAAAGTGGCGAAGGAAGTGTTCGACGAGATGTCGTCGAGCGGTGAAGACGCCGAGCGGATCGTCGAGCGCAAAGGGCTCTCGCAGATCAACGATCCGGCCGCGATTCGCGAGGCGGCATTGCGTGTGCTGCAGGCGCACGCCGCCCAGGTCGAGCAGTATCTCGCCGGCGCCGAAAAGGTTTTCGGCTTCCTCGTCGGGCAGCTCATGAAAGAAACGAGGGGGAAGGCAAAAGCCGACCTCGCAAACTCGATTCTGCGTGAATTGCTCGCAAAAAGACCCGAATGAAACGATGCTATGATCCGCTGCCGTTTCCGGCGCGTTAATCCTCTGTAGAAAAACAGACTTAGGAGGCCTCCTTGCGATCCCTCAGAAACCTTTTGACCCTCACGATGACGTGCCTTGTCACGGCGTCTGCTTTCGGCTCCGGTTTTCTCATCCCGGAGCAGAGTGCGAAAGCTACCGGTATGGCGGACGCGTTCGCCGCTACCGCCGATGACCCCAGTGCGATCTTCTTCAATCCCGCAGGCATTGCACAGCAGCGGCATTTCTCCGTGCTGGCGGGTACGACGCTGATCAACTTCACCAACGAATTCGAGGGCGACCGCAACAGCCCGGTCACCTCGGGCGTGCACGCGGAGTACAACCGCCACACGTTCAACGTGCCGAACATGTACGCGGTCGTTCCGATCGGGAGCAACCTCTCGTTCGGCGTGGGCGTGTTCGCCGCGTTCGGTCTGCGCACCGACTGGGAAGATCCGTTCCCCGGCCGCTACATCTCGAAGGACGCCGACCTCAAGACGACGTCGGTCAATCCCGTGATCGCGTGGCAGACCAGCGATGGCCGCTTCGCCATCGGCGGCGGCGTCGAGTACCGCCGCGCACGCGTCATCCTCAACGCGAACCGTCTCGCGCTGAACCCGTTCACCGGCCGCATCGTCGACGTCGCGAACACGCGCCTCGCGAGCGACTACGGCAGCGACACGGGATTCAACGCCGGCATTCTCTTCAAGCCGACTCCCCGCTTCCGCATCGGCGCCTCGTATCGCACGGCGATGGACATCGATCTCGACGGCGACGCTGATGTGACGCAGATCCCGAGCGGTAACGCGCAGTTCGACGTGGCCGTCGGCCTGCAGCTTCCGCGCGATCAGCGGATCTCGACCACGTTCCCCTTCCCGTCGATCGCCACGGTCGCCGTCGCGTTCTCGCCGACCGACACGTGGGACGTGGAGCTGGACGTGAACCGCACCGGCTGGAGCCGCTTCGAAGCGCTCAGCGTGCAGTTCGCCGAACAGCCGCAGTTCAGCTTCACCCGTCCGCAGAACTGGGAAGACGCCAACACCTTCCGCCTCGGCGTGAATCACGCCGCGACCGAGAACTGGGACGTCCGCTTCGGCGCGATCTACGACCAGAACCCGCAGCCGGTGGAGTCGGTCAGCCCGCTTCTCCCCGACTCCGACCGCATCGGCGCGACGATCGGCGCCGGCTGGCACGCCGGTCCGCTGATGGTCGACACGTCGCTTCTCATGCTGCACTTCAAAGACCGCAGCACGCAGGGCCAGAACCGCGAGAATTTCAACGGCACTTACGAGACTGACGCGCTCCTCTGGAGCGTCAACCTCGGATACCGCTTCTAACAGGAGACCCATCCAATGAAGAGATACCTCAGACAAGTTGCGGCAGTTCTCGTCGTCGTCCTTGCCGCCACGCCGATGTTCGCGGCGCGTGGCTCGGCGAACTTCTCGAATTTCGTCGCGCTCGGCGACAGCTACGGCGCCGGCTTCGAGAGCGGTTCGCTCAATCAGAATCACCAGCCGTGGAGCTGGCCGGCCGTCATCGCCCGTCAGGTCGGCCTCTCGTTCTGCAATCCGGCTTCGGCCATCACCGAGCAGTGCTTCGCACAGCCGCTGGTCACGTTCCCCGGCATCGGCCCCGAGCTCCAGCTGCGCAGCATCGCGCCGGGCGTGGTGATCACTCCCGCCGCGGGCCAGGGACAGCCGACGATGCTCGCGTTCGGCCGCCCGTACAACAA